>DATIUK010000156.1:0-8865 GCA_035466885.1 Casimicrobiaceae bacterium | reverse complement strand
GACGGAGGCAGCGGCGCCGACCGGCTCGAGGGCGGCTACGGCACCGACACCTACGTGCTGCGCGCGGGTGGCGGACGCGACACCGTGGACGACATCCCCGTCGGCAGCGACCTTGCGATCGTCGAGGTCGATGCGGGACTGCGGCCGGCAGACATTCGGATCGAGCGCGAAGAGGAGGACGGTCACGCGTTCCTGGTGGTGTCGACCCACGATGGCGCCGACGCGCTGCGGTTCGTCGACTTCGGCGACGTTCCCTATGACCTCGTTGTGCGCTTCGCCGACGGCACGGTCTGGGACAGCACGGCGGTGCGCCGGAAGCAGGGCGAGATCGCTGGCACCGAGGGCGGCGACTTCCTGTTCGGGCGGCCCGGCGCCGACCGGCTGCTGGGCCTTGGTGGCGACGACGTGCTGCGCGGCGGCGCCGGCGACGATGAACTCGACGGCGGCGACGGCGCGGACGTGCTGGACGGCGAAGCGGGCGCCGACACGCTGCGCGGCGGCCCCGGCGACGACCGCTACCTCGCAATCGGGGGGGACGATGTCGTAGTCGAGGCCCCGGGCGAGGGCGTCGACACCGTCGAATCGGCGTCGAGCCACTCACTGGCGGACGACGTCGAGATCCTGGTCCTGACCGGGGCGGATGACGTCGACGGAACCGGCAACGACCTCGACAACCGGCTGGTCGGCAACGCCGGCGCCAACCGGCTCGATGGCGGTGGCGGCATCGACGCCACCGAGGGGGGGCCTGGCGACGACGACCACATCGTCGACTCGGCGGCCGACCGCGTCGTCGAGCGTGCCGGCGAGGGCAGCGACACGGTCGTCGCGGCGGCGAGCTTTGCCCTGCCGGCGGAAGTCGAGAACCTGGTGCTCGCCGCCGGTGCGGCGAGCGACGGGGTCGGCAATGGCCTTGCCAACGTGCTGACCGGCAACGAGTGGGGCAATCGCCTCGACGGCGGGGCGGGGGCCGACACCATGGACGGCGGTGCCGGCGACGACACCTACGTCGTCGACGATCCCGGCGATCGCATCGTCGAAGCGTTCGCGGCCGGGACCGATTCGGTGCTGGCGTCGATCAGCTACGTGCTGCCGGCGGACGTCGAGCGCCTGACGCTGACCGGCGCGAACGCCATCGACGGCGCCGGCAACGCGGCGGCCAACCAGCTCACCGGCAACGCAGCGGCGAACCTGCTCGACGGCGGCGCCGGCGCTGACACCATGAGCGGCGGCGGCGGCGCCGACACCTACCGGGTCGACCATGCCGGCGATCTGGTCGTCGAGTCGGCGGGCGCCGGCAGCGACACCGTCGTGGCGTCGATCAGCTACGTGCTGCCGGCGAACGTCGAGCAGCTGCTGCTCGCCGGATCAGGCGCCATCAACGCGACCGGCAACGCCCTGGCCAACCGGCTCACCGGCAACGCCAGCAACAATGTCCTCAATGGCGGCGCCGGCGTCGACGTGCTGCAGGGCGGGGCGGGCAACGACACCTACGTCGTCGACATTGCCGGCGATGCAGTGGTCGAGAACGCCGGCGAAGGCGTCGACACCGTGCAGGCGGCGCTGTCGTGGACGCTCGGGGCGAACGTCGAGAACCTCACGCTGACCAGTGCGGCCGCCATCAACGGCACCGGCAACACCCTCGCCAACCTGCTGACGGGCAACGGCGCAGCCAATCGTCTCGACGGCGGTGCGGGTGCCGACGTCATGAAGGGCGGCGGCGGGAACGACGTCTACGTCGTCGACGCCGCCGCCGACGTCGTCACCGAGGCAGCGTCCGCGGGCGAGGACACCGTCGAGTCGGCGGTGACGTTCACGCTGGGGAGCAACGTCGAGCACCTCGTGTTGACGGGGACTGCGGCAATCGGCGGGACCGGCAACGCGTTGGCCAACGCGATTGCCGGCAACGCGGCCGCCAACCCGTTGAGCGGAGGCGACGGCAACGACCTCCTGTGGGGCGCCGGTGGCAACGACACCCTCGCCGGTGGCAACGGCGTCGACCTGCTGCAGGGAGGAAGCGGCGACGATCGCCTGACCGACACCGCCGGCAACGGCCTCCTGGAGGGCGGCACCGGCAACGACACGCTGACCGGCGGCACCGGGCGCGAGTTCCTGGCCGGTGGCGCCGGGGCCGACGTGCTCGTCACCGGCGGCGGTGCCGATGTCATCGCCTTCAACCGCGGCGGTGGCGCCGACGTCGTGAATGCCAGCAGCGGCGCCGACGACACGCTTTCCCTGGGCGGCGGGATCGCCTACGGGGACCTGAAACTGCGCAAGTCGGGACAGGACCTCGTGCTCGATGCCGGCGCGGGCGATGCGATCACGTTCCGCAACTGGTACCAGTCGGGCGTCAACCAGAGGAGCGTGGTCAACCTGCAGGTCGTCGCCGACGCGATTGCCGGGTTCAATCCGGCGGGCAGCGACCGGCTGCTCAACCGGCGGGTCGTCAACTTCAACTTCGCCGGCATCGTCGGCCGTTTCGACGCCGCACTGGCAGCCAACCCCGCGCTGACCAGCTTCGACGTCGCGGGCGCACTGGCGGACTTCTACGTGTCGGGCAGCGACGCCGCGGCGATTGGCGGCAGCCTTGCCTACGACTACGGACACCGCAACGCGCTCACCGACATCGGCATGGGTGCCGCGCAGGGGATCCTCGGCGCGGCGGAGTTCGGAGCTGCGGCGCAGGCGCTGCAGCAGGGCACGACGCTGTACGCGGGCACCCAGCGCCTGCGGTGACGCCGCAGGCGCCGGAGGGGCGGCGGCGGAGTCAGCCGCCGTCGTCCATCAGCTTCTGCTGGCGCTCGATGAATTCCTTGGTGCTGTCGATGCCCCGCTGATTGAGCACGAAGTTGCGCACCGCGGCCTCGACCAGCACGGCGAGGTTGCGGCCGGCGGCGACGGGAATCGTCACCTTGCGCACCGGCACGCCGAGGATTTCCTGGTAGGTCGCGTTCACCTGCAGACGGTCGAGCTCCGAAAACGAGTCGTGGCTGTGGTCCTCGAGGTGGACGATGAAGCGCAACAGCTTGCGCGGGCGCACGGCCGTCTCGCCGAAGATGGTCCGGATGTTCAGGATGCCGATGCCGCGCACCTCGAGGAAATCGCGCAACACGCCGGGGCAGCGTCCCTCGAGCGTGTCCGGAGAGATCCGGAAGATCTCGACGATGTCGTCGGCGATGAGCCCGTTGCCGCGCGAGATGAGCTCCAGCGCGAGTTCGCTCTTGCCGATCGCCGACGCGCCGGTGATGAGCACGCCCATCTCCAGCACGTCGAGGAACACGCCGTGCAGCGTCGTGACCTCGGCCAGAACCCGTGACAGGTAGAGGCGGAAGACGTCGACCAGGTGCGGCGACGGCTGCGCCGAGGTGAACAGCGGCACGTGCCGGGCATTGGCCTGCTCGACGAGGTAAGTTGGCGCCGTCTCGCCGTTGGCGACGATGACGGCGACGAGGTCGGCGCCGAACAGGCGTTCGATCGACGCCTTGGCACCGGCGTCGTCCTGGCCGCGCAGGTAGGCGAACTCCGCTGCACCCAGGATCTGGATCCGGAACGGGTGGATGAAGTTCATGTGCCCGACCTGGCCGACGGTCGGCTTCAGCTCGGACTCGCCGGTCAGCACCTTGTTGCCGCCCTGGCGCCCCGCGACCCAGGTCATGCCCAGGCGCGCCTGGTTGTCGGCGAACAATCGTTCGATGCTGACCTGGCGGGACATCCCGTCGCCGTTCATCGCCGTCCTCCGGTTCGCCTGGGGTCGCCTGGCGCAGGCGCGGTCATCGCGAACGGCGAGGGCTTCGCTACGCCGCGGGTGCCCAATGCGCGAACAGCGCGTGCAGCCGGGACGTGTCGGGAGCGTTGGCGATCTGCTCGCGAAAGCGGCGCTCGCTGAACATCTGCGCGAGTTCCGAGAGCAGTTGCAGGTGCTGCTCGGTGGCGTGCTCGGGCACGAGCAGCACGAAGACCTGGCCGACGGGCTTGCCGTCCGGCGCGTCGAAGGCAATCGGCGAGCGCAGGCGCACGAAGGCGCCCAGCGCGGTCTTCAAGCCCTTGATCCGGCCGTGGGGGATCGCGATCCCCTGGCCGAGCCCGGTCGAGCCCAGCTTTTCCCGCGCCATCAGGCTGTCGACGACGCTCGCCCGGACCAGCCCGCGCTGCGACTCGAACAGCCCGCCGACCGCGTCGAACAGGCGGGACTTCGTCCCCGCGTCGAGGTCGAGCAGGATGTTGGTGGCCGGCAACAGGTCGGCAATCTGGTTCATCGATGGGTCGGCGGGTGGTGGGAGTGGCCGTTCCTGCAAACAAGAGCCGGCGATCGGCTCGCTTGCGGCTCGGCCGGCAGGCTAGATCATACGCCGGTCCGTCAGCGGCCGGAAAGTGGTTCGTTGCACCGCAACATGACGGCGGCCGGGCGCACGCCGACCGCCACCCGCGGGGCGGGGCCAATAGAGGGCATGGGCGCCGGGAGGCCGGGAATCGGTCGGCGGGTCGCTCGACGAGGGAAGGGTCGGTTACTCAGCGCTCCTTGATCGGGGCGCTCTTGGGCGATGCCGGCCGGGCTTCGGCGGCGGCAACCTCGCGCTTGATCGTCGCCCCGTCGTGCCGGTTGGTCGACTGCTTCTCCTTGTGCTTGACGACCTGCCGGTCGAGCTTGTCGGCGAGCGCGTCGATCGCTGCGTACATGTCGGGCTCGATGGCCTCGACGTGGATGTCCTTCCCGCGCGTGTGCAGGTTGACTTCGACCCGGTGCTGCAGCTTGTCCACGGACATCACGACATTGACGTCGATCACGTGATCGAAATGGCGCGTCACGCGATCGAGCTTGCCGATGACGTAGTCGCGGATCGCGGGGGTGATCTCCAGGTGATGGCCGGTGAGGTTCAGGTTCATGAAGCACTCCTCTGGTGGCTGCGGTGTCTGCGGCGTCGTTAGGGTGTGCGCCGCAGGTTGACGGGAGGAATCTGCAGCGCCTCCCGGTATTTGGCGATGGTGCGACGGGCGACGATGATGCCCTGTTCGCCCAGGAGCTCGGCGATCTTGCTGTCGGTCAGCGGCGTCGCCGGCTTCTCTGCGGCGATCAGCTGCTTGATCAGCGCCCGGATCGCCGTGGCCGACGCCGCGCCGCCGGTGTCGGTGGCCACATGGCTGCCGAAGAAGTACTTGAGCTCGTAGGTGCCACGCGGCGTCAGCATGTACTTCTGCGTGGTCACCCGCGAGATCGTTGATTCGTGCAGCTCCAGCATGTCGGCGATCTCGCGCAGCACCATCGGCCGCATGGCGACCTCGCCGTGGTCGAAGAACCGCCGCTGCCGGTCGACGATCGCCTGCGACACCCGGAGGATGGTCTCGAAGCGCTGCTGGACGTTGCGGATCAGCCACTTGGCTTCCTGCAGCTGCGCCGCGAGCTGCTGGTTGGACGACTCGCGATTGCGGGTCAGGATGTCGGCGTAGATCCGGTTGAGGCGCAGCTTGGGCATCGCCGCCTCGTTGAGCGACGCGGTCCACTGGTTGCGCTGCTTGCGCACGATCACGTCGGGAACGACGTAGTTCGACTCGGTCCGGGCGAACGACGCGCCGGGGCGCGGATTGAGGCTGGTGATGAGCGCGCGCACGGCGCGCACCGCCGTGTCGTCGCAGTGCAGCACGCGCTTCAGCCGGGTGAAATCGCGGGCAGCGAGCAGCTCGAGGTGCTCCCCGACGACGACGAGCGCATCGTCGCGGTGCGGCGTCGTCGCCGGGAGGACCCTGAGTTGCAGCGTGAGGCACTCGGCCGCATCGCGGGCGCCGACCCCGGGGGGCTCGAAGCTCTGCAGGTATCGGAGCGCGATGTTGATCTCGTCGGCATCGATCTCGAGCTCCTCCGGGAAGAGCTCCAGGAGTTCGTCCACCGAGGTGCCGAGGTAGCCATCCTCGTCGACGGCGTCGATCAGCGCGGCGACGATCTGGCGGTCGCGCAGCGGCAGGTTGAGGACCGCGAGCTGCCCCAGGAGGTGCTCGCGCAGCGTGCCGGCGGCGGCTTGCTGCGGATAGAAGGCGTCGTCGTCCTCGTCCGACGGGTTGGCGCCGCCCCCCCAGTCGGACTCGCCCGACGAATAGTCCTCGAAGTCGGCGCGATCGACGTTGTCGACGGTGTCGTTGGCTTCGAACGATCGTTCACCCTCGAGCGCGGGCTCGTCGGCAGCGGCGCCTGCGGTTTCGGCGGCCGGCGTGCTGCTGCCCGGCGCCGTCTCGGCGGCCGCCGGCTCGTCGTCGCCGTCGACCTTTTCCAGCAGCGGGTTTTCCTGCAGCAGGCGGTCGACCTCGGCGTTGAGTTCGAGCGTCGAGAGTTGCAGCAGCCGGATCGACTGCTGCAACTGCGGCGTCAGCGTGAGGTGCTGGGTGAGCTTGAGCTGGAGGGTCTGTTTCATCGCCTGGCCTGACGCCACGGTCAGAGCCTGAAGTGCTCGCCGAGGTAGACCTTCCTCACGTCCTCATTATAGACAATGTCGCCGGGCGCCCCCGATGCGAGGACCCGCCCCTCGTTGATGATATACGCCCGGTCGCAAATGCCAAGCGTTTCGCGGACGTTGTGGTCGGTGATGAGAACGCCGATGCCCCGATCCTTGAGGAAGCCGATGATCTTCTGGATGTCGAGCACGGCGATCGGGTCGACGCCGGCGAAGGGCTCGTCGAGCAGGATGAAGCGCGGCCGCGTCGCCAGCGCACGGGCGATCTCGACCCGGCGCCGCTCGCCGCCGGACAGGCTGACCGCCGGCGCGTCCCGCAGGTGCGCGATCGCGAGGTCCTCGAGCAGCGCATCGAGCCGGTTGGCGAGCGCATCGCCCTCGAGGTCCTGCAGCTCCAGGATCGCGCGCACGTTCTCGGCCACCGTCAACTTGCGGAAGATCGACGCTTCCTGCGGCAGGTACGACAGCCCCATCCGCGCCCGGGAATGGATCGGCATCCGCGACAGGTTCCTGCCGTCGAGCTCGATGCGCCCCCCGTCGGCCGGCACCAGCCCGACGATCATGTAGAAGCAGGTGGTCTTGCCGGCGCCGTTGGGCCCGAGCAGGCCGACGACCTCGCCGCTCGCCACCGACAGCGAGACGTCGTGCACGACGGTCCGCGACTTGTAACGCTTCTCGAGCCGCGCGACGGAGAGCTCGCTCATGTGGTGCGGGACCCGCTCGCCTCAGCGGGCGGGAGGCGCGAGTTCATCGGCAGCCTTGAGCGGCGGCGAGGGCGGCGGTGTCTTCGGGCGCCGCGTCGCGGCTCCCTTGCCGGCATCCGCGGCACCGGCATCGGCGGGCTTGGCCGCGGCCGGTTCCTTGGCGACGCCGGGCAGCGGCGAATCGGACTTGGGCTGGAACACGCCCCGCACCCGCGCGTCCTCGGCCGTCGGCGCCGGACCGGAAGCCGCGGCGGCGCGTCCTTCGGCCTTGAAGACCTCGGTGCCGGAGTTGTAGCTGATGTAGTTGCTGCGGATCTCGTCCTGCCCGCGCTTCAGGAGCGCGCGGTCGAAGAGCTCCAGCAGCTGCTTGGAGCCGTCGTATTCGGCGCGCTGCGCGTAGCCTTCGTAGTACTCGTCGACGCCGTCGCGCTTCTGGCGAAAGGCCACTGGGTTGCCGATCGCGGTCGCCGACATCGAGTTGTCGGCGTTCTGCCGGAACGTGATCTTGTCGGCCCGGATGGTCAGCGTCCCCTGGGTGATGATCACGTTGCCGGAGAGCGCGCCGACCTTGGTCTGGTAATTGACGTCGCCGGTGTTGGCCGAGTAGTTGATCGGCTGCTCGCGGTCGGTGGTGTCGGCGCGTGCCGGCAACGGCGCCAGGGCGAGGGCGAGCGACAGAGCCAGAAGCGCGAGCGACGGCCGGCGGGAGAGGGGGAGGAGGGTCACTTGACGTTGGTATTGGGCTGCATGGTTCCGCTCACGCCCGATTTGAGCAGCAGCGTCTTCGCTTCGTTGTCGAGCCGGATGCCCACGCTGTGGATTATTCCACGCGGCTCCTCGATCGTCACCGGGCGATCGGTCTCTGCCAGCCCCTTCTTGGGCACGACGCGCAGGAATTCGGTAGTGATGGTCACCGGGCCGCTGTCGCTGGGCGCCGCGCCGGGCTTGGGCTTCTCCGCCTCGCGGACCACGCGGACGTTGCCTTCGAGCGTCATCGACTCCCGGTCGCCGGCAACGATGCCCCGGTCCGCCGCGATAGCCACCGGGGCGCGGTTGGGTTCGGTCATCGACATGGCCAGGCCCTTGAGGGCGACGGTCTGGTCGTCCGGGAAGTGGTCGATGCGCTTGGCCGTGAGCGTCTGCCGCGGCCGTCCCTCGGCGTCGAATGTCGTGCCCCTGGCGTTTTCGATGAAGAGGTCCGGGTCGTGGCGGGAGCTGCCGTCGATCTTCGTCGGCGGCGGCTGGATCTGGGCGTCCAGCCAGAAGGTGAGCGCCGCCAGCCCGCCCAGGAGCAGTATCGGCGACCAGCTGACCAGTCGGTCGAGCAGGCGGCGGGAGGGGTCGAGTGCCATCGCCCTAGCCGCCGAAGGCCGCCTGCGCGGCGGCGAGCGTGCCCTGGGCGGCGAGGATCATCTCGCAGGCTTCCCGCACCGCCCCGTTGCCGCCCCCCGCCCGGGTGACGAGATGCGCGCGCGCGGTCACCGCCGGCGTGGCATTCGGCACCGTGATGGCGAGCCCGCAGTGGGCGAACAGCGGGACGTCGGGCAGGTCGTCGCCGAAGTGCGCGCAGGCCTGCGGCGGCACGCCGAGCTCGGCGCGCAGGCGCTCCCACGCGGGCAGCTTGTGCTCGACGCCGAGCACGACGTGGTGGATCCCGAGTTGCCGCGCGCGGTGCGTGACGACCGCGGCGTTGCTGCCGGTGATCCACGCGACCGCGATGCCCG
>DATIUK010000155.1:0-9654 GCA_035466885.1 Casimicrobiaceae bacterium | reverse complement strand
AACGCAGAGGTGAACATCACGCCTTCGGACGCCAGGCGGTCGATGTTCTCGGTGCCCATGGCCCGACCGCTGTAGCAGCCCACCACGTTGGTGGCCTGCGTGTCGGTCATGATCATGACGATGTTCGGCTTGCCCATCCCCGCTTCCCCTGTGCCGTCCCGGCGTTGCCTCGGCCGCGGCGCCCCGGCGGCCGTGGCGCGGACCACGCGGGTCACCCACGGCCTGCCCGGGCACTGCGGCCATGCGGCAGGCGGTTCCTGGACGGTGCGCCAGACGCCTGGCGCGACCGCGCGTGCGGCGAACGCGGAATGACTTACAATAGATATCGTGCTGCGATATATCGTGGGACGATATTATAGTTCCGCCACGGCGAAGTCAACCGAGGATCACGGCAGCGGGATGGGCCCGACGATGCCACGAGCCATCGCTGCCGCAGGGCGCCTCGCAGCGACGGCCGACGTCCGCGGATGCGCGCGCGTCCGTTGGAGGACGGTGCTGCCGCCGGAAACGCGCCAGGCGCCTTCCGCGTCGCCGCCCGGAGCATCGACGGGTGTCGCCGTGGTCGCCCGACCCCTACGGCGAAGAGGGAGCAAACGACAATGACGGACAACGAGCGACTGATCCTGCGCGAACTGGCGAGCGCCCCGCCGCTGTCGAAGAGGGACATCACCAAGCGCTGCGGGATCGGCTGGGCGACGTCCGTGAAGCTGATCACGAGACTCGAGGAGCAGGGCTACGTCGTCTCTTCGGGCAACGCCCGGCAGAACCGGGCCGGCAAGTCGGCCACGGTCTACACGCTGTCGGCATCGAAGCCGGCTGCCGTCGGAATCGACGTCGAGTACGGCCGGACGCGTGTGGCCATCAAGAACCTGCTTCGCCAGCGCCTGTTCGAGAGCGAACTGGCAACCCCCGCGATCGACGGCCCGCGGAGTCTGGAGAACTTCCTGGGGCGCCAACTCCTTCACGCAAGGAGGAAGGCCGATGAACTCGGCATTTCCCTCGACGGCGGCGGGATCGGCGTGCCCAACCACCTCTTCGGGCAGGAGGGCGTGCCGTACTCGACCATGGCCGGGTCGCTGACGAGGAAGCTCGGATTCCCGGTGATCGTCGACAACAACGTCCGCTGCTTCTCGCTCGCGATCGCCGGGCCGCGCGCCGTGCACGACTCGATGCTGGTCGTCACCGTGCGCTCGGGGATCGGCGTGGGCATCGTCATGAATCGACGAATCTACAAGGGCGAGCGCGGTTGCCCGGGCGAGATCGGCCACTTCTCGGTGGAAGCCAACGGCGCGCCTTGCCGTTGCGGCAAGCGCGGTTGCCTCGAAACGGTGGTGAATCGCGATGCCCTCGCCTCCAGCCTGGAGGGTTTGCGCCACGGGGACCACGCGGCGCGGAAGTCGCTGGCGCACGCGGCGGAGCTGCTGGGGCAGGCGATCGGCAACCTGATGCTGGTCGTGGACATTCGCCATGTCACGATCTACGCCGAGCTCTGCGACCTCGGCCCGGCGCTGTTGCCGCCGGTGCGGGCTGCGATCCTGCGCACGGTCACTCCTGGCTTCGACTGCGACGTCGCCTACGAGACGCTGGATGCCGAAGCGTACGTGGCGGGTGCCGCTCGACTCGTTCTCGACGAATTCGTCCGGACCTGATGCGGCTGCCGGCACGCCCGCGCGACGCCCGCATGGCGTCGGCCGCGACGTCGACAAACGATGCCTGGTCCCTCTGGTCGCTGCTGTCCGGTCGGACCAGCGTCGAACCCCGCGGCAAGCAGGGGCCGCCCGCGGGCGCGGGCTCGCCGGCGGCTAGGCGGCCACGAAGCGGCCCGACTTGCCGCCGGATTTCTCCAGCAGCCGGACGCCATCGATGCGCATGCCCCGGTCGGCTGCCTTGCACATGTCGTAGATCGTCAGCAGTCCCACAGCCGCCGCGGTCAGCGCCTCCATCTCGACGCCGGTTTGGCCGCGAGTCTCTGCCACGACCTCGATGGCGACCGCGCCCGCGGCGCGATCAATGGTGAAGTCGACTGCGACGCGGGTGAGCGGCAGCGGATGGCACAGCGGAATGAGTTCCGCGGTCCGCTTGGCGGCCTGGATCGCCGCGACCCGCGCCACGCCCAGCACGTCACCCTTGCGGCTCGCGCCCGCCTCGACCAGCGCCAGCGTCGCGGACGCCATCAGGATGCGGCCGCCCACCCGGGCGACACGTTTGGTTACATCCTTGTCGCCGACATCGACCATGTGCGCCTGACCGGCAGCATCGAAGTGGGTAAAATGCGTCTGCACTTCCGTTGCCGGCGCCCGCCTGGCGGGACGCCCGACCGTTCTCGCAGCGCCACTGGGCGCAGGCGTTGACCGAGGTCCCTTGCGTTTCGTACCGACCACTTGGCGGAGCTCCCGTTGAACTTCGGCAGACGGCGGCCATCTTAGCATCAGGGTCCGACCTACACACTTGTCCTCGATGCACCGCCTCTTCTCCGCTGCGCCGACCGGCGCCACGGGCGCTTCGCTGCGCAGTCGCGCCGCCGCGACTGCCGTGGCGCTGCTTCTTGCGCTGCAACCGCTGGGCCCCGGGGTGGCCCAAACGACCCAGGCGCCGCGGCTGCCCGACCTCGGCGACGAGTCCGAGGCCGGGGTCACGCCGGCGCAGGAACGCAAGCTCGGCGAGTCGGTGGTCGCGCAGATCCGCGCCTCGGGCGGGTACCTCGACGACCCCGAGGTCAACGACTACCTCAACGAGCTCGGCAACCGGCTCGTGTCCGCCGGCGCCGACCGGTTCGACTTCGAGTTCTTCGCCGTCCCCGACCCCAGCATCAACGCCTTCGCCCTGCCAGGCGGCTTCGTCGGCGTCAACACCGGCCTCGTCCTGCTCGCGCAGTCCGAGTCGGAACTCGCATCGGTTCTGGCCCACGAGATCACGCACGTCACGCAGCGGCACTACACGCGCTCGCTCGCCGGCCAGCAGCGTTCGCTGCTGTACTCGCTGGCCGCATTGGCCGTCGCGATCGCGGCATCGCGCTCGGGATCGTCGTCGGCCGGCCAGGCAACGTCGGCGGCCGTCGCCTCGGCGCAGGCGCTGGCGATCCAGACGCAACTCAACTACACGCGCGAGCACGAGTACGAGGCCGACCGCATCGGCTACCAGCGGCTGGTGGGGGCGGGCTTCGATCCGACCAGCATGGCGACGTTCATGGATCGGCTGCAGAAGTCCAACCGTTTCGCCGACGGCAATGCGCCGTCCTACCTGCGGTCGCACCCGATCACCTACGAGCGCGTCGCCGAGGCGCAGGCGCGAGCGTACGGCGAGCGCTACCGGCAGGTCGGCGACTCGCTCGACTTCCACCTCGTGCGCGCGCTGCTGCGCAGCTACACGGGCACCGACCGCGAGGCCGTCGCGTATTTCCGCGCGGCGCTGGCCGAGGGCAAGTTCAACAATCCGGTGGCGACGCGCTACGGCCTCGTGGCCGCGCTGCTGCGCGCCAAGGACGTCGCCGCCGCGAAGCAGGAGCTCGCAACACTCGAGGCCGAGGCGCCGACGCACCCGATGATCGACGCGATGGCCGGGCACGTGCTGATGGAGTCCGGCGACCTGCCGGCGGCGATCGCGCGGTTCGAGCAGGCGCTCGCGAAGTACCCGAACAAGATGCAGCTCGTCTACGACTACCCCGACGCGCTGGCGAAGGCCGGTCGCGGCGCCGACGCGGCCCGGTTCGTCGAGACCCAGCTCGCGCGGTTCCCGGGCAACGGCCCGCTGCACCGCGTCGCCGCGCAGGTCTACGGCACGATGGGGCGGATGACGCTGCACCACCGGCACCAGGCCGAGTACTTCGCCTGGGCCGGCAACCTGCGCGCCGCGGTCCTGCAGATGGAACTCGCCGCCAAGGCCGGCGACGGGGACTTCTACCAGTACTCGGTGGTCGAGACCCGGCTGCGCACTCTGCGCCGGGAACTCGCGGAGCAACAGGCTGCGATGGCGAAGAACGGCTGACCTCCACCGGGGCGCCCCGCCCCGGCTCCTCCCCGCAACCACATCCCCGGTCCGACGATGACCCAAGGCGCGCCCTCTCCTGCCCTTTCCACAACCCCGAAGCGGTCGAAGCGCGGCCTCCTGATCGCCCTGGCAGCGCTGGCACTCGCGGCCGCTGCCGGCATCGCCTGGAAGACGCTCGGCTCCGCAGCCGGCGACGCGTCGTACCGCTTTGCCAAGGTCGAGCGCGGCAACGTCACCTCCGTCGTCTCGGCTTCGGGCTCGCTGTCCGCGGTCACCACGGTTCTCGTCGGTTCGCAGATCTCGGGGCAGATCAAGGAGCTGTTCGTCGACTTCAACAGCCAGGTGAAGAAGGGCCAGCTCCTCGCGCGGATCGACCCGGAGACCTTCGAGCTCAAGGTGCGCCAGTCCGAGGCCGATCTCGAGGCCGCACGGACCCAGTTCCTCAACCAGCAGGCCAACCTGCTGACGCTGCGCTCGCAGGCGACGCGGACGCGGATCCAGGCCAACGATGCGAAGAACGACCTCGACCGCAAGGAGTCGCTGTTCGCCAAGGGCTTCATCTCCGGCGCCGAGCGCGACAAGGCGCGGTTCACCTACGACGCCGCCGCCGAGGCGGTGACCACGGCGGAAGCGCAGATCCGGGCCGGCGAGGCGCAGATCGCCAACGCCGCGGCGATCGTCAAGCAGCGCGAGGCGGCCCTGGCCGGCGCCCGGGTCGACCTGTCGCGCACGTCGATCATCGCGCCGGTCGACGGCATCGTCATCTCGCGCCAGGTCGATGCGGGGCAGACGGTGGCGGCGAGCCTCAATACGCCGACGCTGTTCTCGATCGCGCAGGATCTGCGCCAGATGCAGGTCGAGGCGGCGATCGACGAGTCGGACATCAGCAAGATCAAGTCCGGCCAACGGGTCACGTTCACGGTCGACGCCTACCCGACGCGGACCTTCGAAGGCAGCGTGCGGCAGATCCGCAAGGCGGCGCAGACGGTGCAGAACGTCGTCACCTACACGGTCGTCGTGGCGACCGAGAATCCCGGCCTGCTGCTGGTGCCGGGAATGACCGCCAACGTGCGCATCGTCGCCGATTCACGCGAGGGCGTGCTCAAGGTCCCGAACGCCGCGCTGCGCTACCGCCCGGCCGGCGTCGCGACGGCGAAGGACGGCGACGTGCCGGCACCGGGCGCCGGCGCTGGCGGCAGCGGCGGGGGGGGCGGCGGTGATCCGCAGGCGCGGCGGCAGCGGCTGGTCGAGGAACTCAAGCTCGACGCCGCGCAGCAGGCGCGCCTCGACGAGATCTACGCGGAGCTGCGCGCGCGGATGGCGGAGTTGCGCGACGTGCCCGAAGCCGACCGGCGCACCCGCGGCGAGCGGCTGCGCGGCGACGTGCGCCAGAAGATCGGCGCCATGCTGAATCCCGAGCAGCAGAAGAAGTACACCGAGATCGTGGCCGCCGAAACCGGGCGTGGCGGCGGCAGCAGCGGCCGCGTCTATGTCGACGACGCGGGCAAGCCCAAGGAGGTGGCGCTGCGGCTCGGACTCACGGACGGCAACGCCACCGAGGTCGTCGGCGGCGCAGTGACCGAGGGCATGGAGGTGATCGTCGGCAACGCGACGCCGGCCACGCCGGCGACGCGCGCACCCTCGGGCGCCCCGCGTTTCGCGTTCTAGCGGACCGGCCCCGGCATGGCATCCACTCCGCTCGTCTCGGTCCGCGACCTCACCAAGGTCTACACGCTGGGCGAAACCGAGGTCCACGCGCTGAACGGCGTTTCGGTCGACATCGCCGAGGGCGAGTTCGTCGCCGTCATGGGCCCGTCCGGCTCGGGGAAGTCGACGTTCATGAACCTGATCGGCTGCCTCGACACGCCGACCTCCGGCAGCTACCGGCTCGCCGGCGAGGACGTCGCGCACATGGATCGCGACGCGCTGGCAGGCGTGCGCAACCGCCGGATCGGGTTCGTGTTCCAGCAGTTCAACCTGCTGCCGCGCACGTCGGCGCTGGAGAACGTCGAACTGCCGCTGCTGTACGCCGGCACCCCGCCGGTGGCGCGGCACGCCGCAGCGCGCAGCAAGCTCGCCGCCGTGGGCCTTGCCGACCGCTGGCACCATCACCCGTCGCAGCTCTCCGGCGGCCAGCAGCAGCGCGTCGCGATCGCGCGGGCGCTGGTCAACGATCCCAAGCTGATCCTCGCCGACGAGCCGACCGGCGCACTCGACTCGACGACCAGCGTCGAGGTGATGGCGCTGCTGCAGGAGCTCAACCGCAGCGGCATCACCATCGTCGTCGTCACCCACGAGCACGACATCGCCGCCTTTGCATCGCGCCTGCTCACCTTCCGCGATGGCCGCCTGATCGTCGACGCGCCGAACGCGCCGGAGGACGCGGCGGCGATGGCTGCCGCGACGCGGCAGCGGGCGGCGGTGGCCGCGCCATGAACTTCCTCGCCACGCTGCGCATCGCGCTTGCCGCGCTGCGCATCAACAAGCTCCGCTCGGCGCTGACGATGCTGGGGATCATCATCGGCGTCGCCGCCGTCATCACGATGGTCGCCGTCGGCGCCGGCGCGCAGGCGCGGGTCGAGGACCAGATCAAGAGCCTCGGCTCCAACCTCATCATCATCCTGTCCGGCAACTTCACCTCGGGCGGCGCGCGGCTGGGCTCGGGTTCGCAGCTCACGATCACCGAGGACGACGCCTACGCGCTGCAGCGCGAGGTCTCCGGCGTGCAGGCCGCCGCGCCGCAGCTGCGCGGCTCGGGCCAGGTCGTGTTCGGCAACACCAACTGGTCGACGCAAGTGTACGGCATCACCCCCGAGTACCTCGAGGCACGGCAGTGGGAGGTCGCCGCGGGCCGCGCGATCGACCCGTCGCACGTCGAGGGTGCCGCGAAGGTCGTCCTGCTGGGGCAGACGGTGGCGCGGACGCTCTTCGGGGACACCGATCCGCTGGGCGAGACCGTGCGCATCCGCCGCGTCCCGCATGTCGTGATCGGCATCCTCGACCGCAAGGGGCAGAGCATGATCGGCCAGGACCAGGACGACGTCGCGCTGATCCCGATCTCGACGGCGAGAAAGCGCGTGCTGGGCGGAACGCAGGTGAAGAGCCGCAACGTTGGCAGCATCTCGGTTCGGGTCAAGGACGGTGCCGACATGACGACCACCGAGCAGGAGATGCGCGACCTCCTGCGCCAGCGGCACAAGCTGCAGCCGAGCCAGGAGGACGACTTCTTCCTGCGCAACCTCTCCGAGGTGCTCGCCGCGCAGGAGGCATCGTCGAAGATCCTCGCGCTGCTGCTGGCCGCGATCGCGTCGGTGTCGCTGCTGGTCGGCGGCATCGGCATCATGAACATCATGCTGGTCTCGGTCACCGAGCGCACGCGCGAGATCGGGCTCAGGATGGCGGTCGGCGCGCGTGGCCGCGACATCCTGCTGCAGTTCCTGGTCGAGGCGGTGACGCTGGCGCTGATCGGCGGAATCGTCGGCATCGCGCTGGGCGCGCTGTCGTCGTTCCTCGTCGGCCACTTCGCCGGCTGGCGGACCGAGATGAGCGCCGCCGCGGTGGCGCTGGCCTTCGGCTTCGCCGGCGCCATCGGCGTGTTCTTCGGTTTCTATCCGGCGCGCACCGCATCGCGGCTCGCACCGATCGAGGCCCTGCGTCACGAATAGCGCGCCGGACCGGGCATCCTGTCACCTCCGGCAGGTGCGCCACCGCACCGGCCGACGCTAGTTTCCTCCCGACGGCCGGCATCCTTGCCCGGCCGCGCCACCGCCCAAGGAGGAAGCATGAAGGTCCTGGTGATCGACGACCACCCGCTCATCCTCGACGCACTGAGGGAAATCCTGCCGCAGCTCGCGAGCGGCGTCGTGGTTCGCGCCGCTGCGCACGCCGGCGAAGCGATCGCGATCCTCGACGACGAGCCCGACGTCGCGCTGGTCCTGCTCGATCTCGCGCTGCCGGGTACCCGCGGCCTCGATCTCCTGGCCGATTTCCTGCTCGACTATCCCGGTGTACCCGTCGTCGTGCTCTCGGCCACGCACGACGACGCGACCGTCAACGCGGCTCTCGGCGCGGGCGCACGCGGTTTCATCGCCAAGACCGCGAGCCCCGCGGCGCTGCTCGAAGCGCTGCGGCAGGTGCTCGAGGGATTTGTCTGTCGAGCCGCCGACGACGCCGCTGCCGCCGGCACCGACGGCACGCGCATCGGCGCGACCGCGCTGGGACTGACGGCGCGCCAGGCCGACGTGCTGCGGCTGCTCGCGCAGGGAAAGCCCAACAAGCTCATCTGCCGCGACCTCCGCCTGTCCGAGGGCACCGTCAAGGTCCACGTCAGCGCGATCCTGAAGGCGCTGAATGTCGCGTCGCGCACGCAGGCGGTGGCCGAACTCGCGCGGCGGGGCATCCACGTCGACCTCCTCCGGCGGCCCTGCTGACCGATGCCCGCCGGCACCCCGCCCGACGGCGCCGTGCCGTCGCTGCTCGTCCGCGCCGTCGCCGACGAAGTGGCGACGCTGTTCACGTCGTGGCGGAGCACGACGCTGTCGATGCTGCTGGGGGCGCTCATCTTCTGTGTCGTGCTGGGCGACCAGGCGCCGGCTGCCAGCCTGGCCGCATGGATTGCGGCGATCCTCGCCAACCAGGCGTGGCGCGCCGCGCTCGCCCGCGCCTACCACCGGGCGCGACCGGCGCCGGCGCTGGCACCGCTCTGGGGACGGCGCTGGGCACTGGGCTCGTTCATCGCGGGTGCGTTGTGGGGCGTGGCCGCCGTCGCCTTCTACCCGGCGCCGCCCGCACACCAGGCGCTGCTGATCGTCTGCCTGTTCGGCGTGGCGCTGGGCGGGGTCAACCTGACTGCCGTCTACCGCCCGGCGTTCTACGCCTTCGTGCTGCCGGCGGTCGTGCCGCTGATCGTGCGGGTCGCGGCGGGCGGCGATGGAGTCCACCACGCGATTGCGGCGGTGATGACGGTCGTGCTCGCGTTCCTGCTCGCATTCGGCATCGGGGTCAACGCACTCATCACCCGCTCCCTGATGATCCGCCACGAGAACACCGACCTCATCGCCGAACTCAAGACGCAGACCGATGCCGCCCAGGCGGCGCGGATCGCTGCCGAGAACGCGAACCGGGCCAAGAGCCGGTTCCTGGCAGCCGCCAGCCACGACCTGCGCCAGCCGCTGCACGCGCTGGGCCTGTTCGCGGCAGCCTTGTCGGTCAGGGTGCGCGACGCGGATCTACGGCCGCTGGTCGGCAGCATCAATGCGTCGGTCGAGGCACTGGAGCGGCTGTTCGCCCAGCTCCTCGACCTCTCGCGACTCGAGGCCGGCGCACTGCACGCGGTGCCGACCCGGCTTCCCCTTGCGCCGCTGTTCGCGCACCTCGCCGCAGACTTCTCAGCTCAGGCGGAATCCGCGGGCCTCGACCTGCGGTTGCGGCACACACGGCTCGCGGTGGAATCCGACCCGGTGCTGCTGGAGCGCATGCTGCGCAACCTCGTGTGCAACGCGCTGCGCTACACGGCGCAGGGCGGCGTCCTCGTCGCTGCCCGCAGGCGCGCCGGCGCCGTGCGCATCGACGTCGTCGATACCGGCGTCGGGATCGCCACCGAGGACCGGGAGCGCGTGTTCGGCGACTTCGTCCAGGTCTGCGCCAATCCGCGTCACCACGTCGGCG
>DATIUK010000154.1:0-19463 GCA_035466885.1 Casimicrobiaceae bacterium | reverse complement strand
CGGCACCGTCTCCAGGTTGTGGTTCATCACGTCCGGCGGCGCCGCGACGAGCACGTCGATCGCGCGCTCCATGCGGCCGCGGAAATCGGGGACCAGGACCTCGATCTGCGTGGCCGGCGAGTGCTCGCGCACCGCCCGGATGCAGTCGACGAAGTGCTGCGCGCCGCCGTCGCGCAGGTCGTCGCGGTCGACGCTGGTGACGACCACGTAGCGCAACTTCATCGCGGCGATGGTCCGGGCGAGGTTCGCGGGCTCGTCGGCGTCGAGCGGCAGGGGGCGGCCGTGGCCGACGTCGCAAAACGGGCAGCGCCGCGTGCAGATGTCGCCCATGATCATGAACGTCGCCGTGCCCTTGCTGAAGCACTCGCCGATGTTCGGGCACGAGGCCTCCTCGCAGACCGTGTGCAGCTTGTGCTCGCGCAGGATTTTCTTGATCTCGCTGAAGCGCGGCGACGACGCGGCGCGCACACGGATCCACTCGGGCTTGGGCAGCCGCGGCGCGGCGACGACCTTGATCGGAATGCGCGCGGTTTTCGCTTCGCCGCGGTGCTTGACGCCGGCGGCGTTGGCTCTGGATCGGTCGTCGTCGTTCATCGCTGTTCCGCCGTGTGGGGTGCGGCCGCAACGGCTCGCGCGGTTCGCACGAGGTGCCGCGCCAGCACGGGAGCAAGTGCGGTGCCGGCGGCGTCGACGCTCGTGTGCACGCCGAAGTCCGCGAGCTGCGTCACGGCGAGGCCCCGCTGCCCGCAGGGGTCGATGTCGGCGAACGGCGAGAGGTCCATCGCGACGTTCACGCTGACGCCGTGGTAGGTGCAGCCGCGCCGCACCTTGAGCCCCAGCGCCGCGATCTTGGCTTCACCGCCGGCGCGCTGCACGTAGACGCCGGGGGCGGCCGGCTTGCCGTGGGCGCGAATGCCCTGCGCGGCGAGCCACTCGACGACCGCGGCCTCGATGGCGCGAACCATGTCGCGCACGCCGAGGCCCGTTCGCCTGAGGTCGTAGAGCAGGTACGCGACGAGCTGGCCGGGACCGTGGTAGGTGACCTGCCCGCCGCGGTCGACCCGGAGCACCGGGATGCCGTTGTCGCGCAGCAGGTGCTGGTACCGGCCGGCGAGACCCAGCGTGTAGACGCCCGGGTGCTCGGTCAGCCAGATCTCGTCCGCGGTCTGCGGCAGGCGGGCCTCGGTGAACGCCTGCATCGCCCGCCACGTCGTCTCGTAGTCGGTGCGCCCCAGCGCGCGGATGACCGGGCCGGCGAGCGCGGGATCGTGAATCCGCTCGGCCGCTCCAGGGGCGAACGCCGGAGGGCGCAGCACCAAGGTGCTCGAGTCAGCCATCAGAGC
Organism: Casimicrobiaceae bacterium; assembly: GCA_035466885.1. GTDB lineage: Bacteria > Pseudomonadota > Gammaproteobacteria > Burkholderiales > Casimicrobiaceae > CAIWHR01. The sequence goes on along the minus strand of DATIUK010000154.1, from coordinate 18,120 downwards.
ACCATCGACACCAGCGGGTGCGACGAGAGGTCCCGGTACAGGTTGTCGAGCTGCTCGCGCGACGTGGCGTTGATCGTGCAGGTCACCGACAGGTACTTGCCGCCCGACGAGGCGCGCATCTCGACGGTCGCGCTGTCGAAGTCCGGCGCGTGCCGCAGGACGACGGTGAGCACCGCCTGGGCGAAGTCGTCGGTGCGCCGGCCCATCGTCTTGATCGGGAACGCGCAGGGAAAGGTCAACAGCGATGCGGTGGCGGACGGCGCCGGATGGGTCATGGTCGCTCCTCGACGACTACTATGGGGACGCCGCGCCGCCGGCGCAACCCGCGCGAACGGCAGGGTCTTGCCGCGTTCTGGGAATCCCGCCGCCGCACTGCTACCATCCGCGCTTTCCTCCTCGACGCCGCGACCGGAGCGGCGATTCCCCGGTGCCGACGCACTCCCACCGGCCGCGCGCGGCCTTCACCGAGCGGCAACTGCGTGACGCGCTGGGCGAGTTCGCCACCGGCGTCACCATCATCGCCGCGCGGATGCCGGACGGCAGCTTCGCGGGCTTCACCGCCAACTCGTTCAACTCGGTGTCGCTCGATCCGCCGCTCGTCGTCTGGAGCCTGAACCGCCGGGCCTCGCCGCTCGCCGCCTTCGAGCAGGCCGATTGTTACGGCATCAGCGTCCTCACCCGGGCGCAGCAGGGGCTCGCCGAACGCTTTGCCGATCCGCTGCCCGACCGCTTCGCCGGCGTGCCCTTCCGCGTCGGTCCCGGCGGCGCACCGCTGATCGAGGGCTGCAGCGCGTGGTTCGAGTGCCGCCACCACAGCGTCACCCCGGCGGGCGATCACATGCTCTTCGTCGGCGAGGTGCAGGCCCTCGGGCACGCGCACGCCACCGCGCCGATGCTGACGTTCCACCGCGGGCGCTTCGGCTCGACCTGAAGCCCGCCGGCGACCGCCTAGCCGCGGCCGGTGCCGGCCTTGAACAGCGCGTGCATGCGCCGGAACACGGGCCCCGGCTTGCCGCCGGCGAACGGCTGGCCGTCGACCGTCGTGATCGCCAGCACTTCCTTGGTCGACGACGACAGCCACCACTCGTCGGCGGCGTACGCTTCGGCGCGCGGGATCGGCCGGATGTCGAACGGTATCCCCGCGTCGCGGGCGAAAACCTCGGCCGCGCCGTAGGTGATGCCGGGCAGGATGTGGTTGTCCTTCGGCGGCGCGACGATCCGGCCGTCCTTGACGGTGAGGACGTTCGACGCCGATGCCTCGGTGAGGAAGCCGTCGCGGAACATCACCGTCTCGATGGCGCCGGCGTCGGCGGCGAGCTGGCGCATCAGCACGTTGCCGACCAGCGAAATGGTCTTGAGGTCGCAGCGTTTCCAGCGATTGTCCTCGGCGGTGACCACCGCGACACCGTCGGCGAACTGCGTGGGCGAGGGCGTGGGCAGCGGGTTGCTCATCACGAACACCGTCGGCGCCACGCCCTGCGGGAACGCGTGGTCGCGCTTGGCGACGCCGCGGGTCACCTGGAAGTAGATCGCCTGGTCGTCAAAATCGTGCCTGGCGATCAGCGTGCCGATGATGGCTTCCCACTCCGCGATCGTGTGCGGGTTCGCGAGACGGATGCCGTCGAGGCTGCGCTGCAGGCGCAGGAGGTGCTCGCGCATCCGGAAGGGCTTGCGCCGGTAGACCGGCACGAGCTCGTAGACGCCGTCGCCGTAGATGAAACCGCGGTCGAGGACCGGGATCCGGGCCTCCTCGATGGGCAGGTACTGGCCGTTGAGATAGACGATCATCGCGCGCCTTTCCGCAGGGGGTTGTTCATTTGAACCACAGCCGCACCGTGTCCCAGGCGCGGCCGAGGATGCTGGCGAGCGGTACGTCGGACAATGCCAGCAGGGGGAACTCGCCGAGGGTCCTGCCCTCGAGCACGACCTTGACGGTGCCGATCTTCTGCCCACGCACGATCGGCGCCAGCAGCGGCTCGCTGGCCGTCAGCGTGAGCTCGAGCTTCGCCGCCTGGCCCTTGGGCAGCGTGAGGTACTGGTCGGCGAGGAAGCCCGCTGCGACCTCCGCCGCCGCGCCCTTCCACACCCGCAGCGTCGACACGGGCTTGCCGGACGCATAGAGCTGCACGGTGTCGAAGGCCTGGAAGCCGTGGTTGAGGAGCTTCAGGCTTTCGCCGGTGCGCGCCGCGTCGGACGCCGCACCCAGCACGACCGATACCAGCCGCCGCTCGCCGCGCTTCGCCGAGGCGATGAGGCACCAGCCCGCGGTCTCGGTGTGCCCGGTCTTGACGCCGTCGACGTTGGGGTCGATCCACAGCAGCCGGTTGCGGTTCGGCTGCGTGATGTTGTTGTAGCGGTACTCCTTGAGCGAATACAGCCGGTAGTACTCGGGAAAGTCGCGGATCAGCGCCGAGGCGAGACGGCCGAGGTCGTTCGCCGTCGAGTAGTGCTGCGGGTCGGACAGCCCCGTCGCGTTGGCGAAGCGCGTATTGACGAGGCCGAGCCGCTTCGCCTCCGCGTTCATCCGCTCGGCGAACGCCGGCTCGCTGCCGGCGACGACTTCGGCCAGCGCGATCGAGGCGTCGTTGCCGGACTGCACGATCATGCCGTGCAGGAGTTCGTCGACCGACACCGCGCGCCTCATCTCGATGAACATCCGCGAGCCCTCGGCCCGCCACGCGCGCTCCGACACCGGGACCGGCTGCGACGGCGTCAATACCTTGTCGCGCAGCGCGACGAACACAAGGTACGCGGTCATCAGCTTGGTCAGCGATGCCGGGTCCCGTCGCTCGTCGGCGTTGTGTGCGGACAGCGGCGCGCCGCTGGTGTGGTCGAGCAGCAGCCACGACGCCGCGGCCACCGTCGGCTCCGTCTGCGCGGCGGCGAGCGGGCAAGCGAGCAGCGCCGCCAGCAGAGCGACAAGGGAAGGGAAGCGGAACATCAGCGGGGGACGGCGAGGCAAAGCGCGATTATACGGCGGGCCGGCGAGGTGGCCGGCGGGCCGTGGCGACGGCGCACTCGCGCGGGCGTCCCGGACCGCCGCCGCACCGGTCAGCCCTGGTCGAGCTCGGCGACCGGGATGCAGCTGCAGAACAGATTGCGGTCGCCGTAGACGTTGTCGACGCGCGCGACCGGCGGCCAGTACTTGTCGGTGCCGCGCGCGGCGACGGGGAACGCCGCCTGCTCGCGGCCGTAGGCGTGCCGCCAGTCGTCGCTGCAGACCGCCGCCGCCGTGTGCGGCGCGTGCTTCAGCGGGTTGTCGTTGCGGTCGGCGCGGCCGTCCTCGACGGCGCGGATCTCGTCGCGGATCGCGATCATCGCGGCGACGAAGCGGTCGAGCTCGGCCCTGGGCTCGCTCTCGGTCGGCTCGACCATCAGCGTGCCGGCGACCGGAAAGCTCATCGTCGGCGCGTGGAAGCCGTGGTCCATCAGGCGCTTGGCGACGTCGTCGACGGAGATCCCGGACGTCTCCTTCAGTGCGCGCAGGTCGAGGATGCACTCGTGCGCCACCAGCCCGCCGGGCCCCGAGTAGAGCACCGGGTAGTGGTCCGACAGGCGCCGGGCGACGTAGTTGGCGGCGAGGATCGCGCTCTCGGTGGCGGCGGTGAGGCCCTCGGCGCCCATCATCGTGACGTACATCCAGGAGATCGGCAGGATCGAGGCGCTGCCGTACGGCGCCGCCGACACCGCCGCGATCGCGTCCGCGCCGCGGGGCAGGGCCCGGTGCCCGGGGAGGCACCGCGTCAGGTGGGACGCGACGCCGATCGGCCCGACGCCCGGGCCGCCGCCGCCGTGCGGGATGCAGACCGTCTTGTGCAGGTTGAGGTGCGAGACGTCGGCGCCGAACTCACCGGGCGCGGCGAGGCCGACCAGCGCATTGAGATTCGCGCCGTCGACGTAGACCTGCCCGCCATGCTCGTGGACGATGTCGCAGATGCGCCGGATGCCGGATTCGAACACGCCGTGCGTCGACGGGTAGGTCACCATGATCGCGGCGAGCTCGGCGCGGTGCGCGCGCGCCTTCGCCTCGAGGTCGGCGAGGTCGACGTTGCCGTCCTTGTCGCAGGCGACGACGACGACCTGCATGCCGACCATCTGCGCCGACGCGGGGTTCGTGCCGTGCGCCGACGCCGGGATGAGGCAGACGTTGCGGTGGCCCTCGCCTCGGCTCTTGTGCCAGGCACGGATCACCAGCAGCCCCGCGTACTCGCCCTGCGAGCCGGCGTTGGGCTGCAGCGACACCGCCGCGTAGCCGGTCGCCGCGCAGAGCATCCGCTCGAGGTCGGCGACGAGCTCGCGATAGCCTTCGGCCTGGTCGACCGGGGCGAACGGGTGCAGGTGCGCGAACTCGCGCCAGGTGATCGGCAGCATCTCGGCCGTCGCGTTGAGCTTCATCGTGCACGATCCCAGCGGGATCATCGCCCGGTCGAGCGCGATGTCGCGGTCGGCCAGCCGGCGCAGGTAGCGCAGCATCTGCGTCTCGGAGTGGCAGCCGTTGAACACCGGATGGGTGAGGAACGCCGAGGTCCGCCGCAGCGCCGCGGGCAGTGCCGCCGGCGCCGCGGCGTCGAGGTGGGCGACCGTGAACGGCGGATCGTCGCCGGCGAAGATCTGCCAGATCCGCTCGACGTCGGCGCGGTCGCTTGTCTCGTCGAGCGAGATCCCCAGCGTCGCGCCGTCGATGCGGCGGAAGTTGACGCCGAAGGCGACCCCGTGGTCGAGGATCGACCGCGTGCGCGCGCCGGTGGCGACGGTCAGCGTATCGAAGAACGCCGTGGTCGGCACCGTGAAGCCCAGCCGCCCGAGGCCCGCCTTGAGGATCGCGGTGAGGCGGTGGACGCGCCGCGCGATCGTCGTGAGTCCCTCGGGTCCGTGGTAGACCGCGTACATGCCGGCGATGACGGCGAGCAGCACCTGCGCGGTGCAGATGTTCGACGTCGCCTTTTCGCGTCGGATGTGCTGCTCGCGCGTCTGCAGTGCGAGCCGGTACGCCGGGTTGCCGGCCGCGTCGACGGTGACGCCGACCAGGCGGCCCGGCATCGAGCGCTTGAACTCGTCGCGGGTGGCGAGGTAGCCGGCATGCGGGCCGCCGTAGCCCATCGGCACGCCGAAGCGTTGCGCCGAGCCGACGACGACGTCGGCGCCCCACTCGCCGGGCGGCTTCAGCAGCGTGAGCGCGAGCAGGTCCGCGGCGACGACGACGAAGCCGCCGCCCGCGTGCACGGCGTCGACCAGCGCGGCGAGGTCGCGCACCTCGCCGTCGGCGCCGGGATACTGGAGCAGCACACCGAAGGCGCCCGCTCCGGCCGCATCTTCTGCGGGGCCGACGACGACCTCGATGCCCAGCGGCTCGGCGCGCGTGCGCACGACGTCGAGGGTCTGCGGAAAGCAGTCGGCGGCGACGAAGAAGCGGTGGCTGCCCCCCGCGCCCATCCGCTGGCAGAGCGTCATCGCCTCGGCGGCGGCGGTGGCCTCGTCGAGCATCGAGGCGTTGGTGATGCGCATGCCGGTCAGGTCGCAGATCATGGTCTGGAAATTGATCAGCGCCTCGAGGCGGCCCTGCGAGATCTCCGGCTGGTACGGCGTGTACGCGGTGTACCAGGCCGGGTTCTCGAGGATGTTGCGCAGGATCACGCCCGGCGTGTACGTGCCGTAGTAGCCCTGGCCGATGAACGACTTCAGCACCCGGTTGCGCGCCGCCATCGCCTTCAGGCGCGCGAGCGCGGCAGCCTCGCTCATCGGCGCGGGCAGCGCGAGCGGCGCGCGGCGCCGGATTCCGGTTGGCACGATCGCGTCGATCAGCGCCGCGCGCGTGGCGAAGCCCAGCGCGGCGAGCATCCCGGCCTGGTCGGCGGGGGTCGTCCCGACGTGCCGGGCGATAAACGCGTCGTGCTGCTCGAGCGTGGCGAGCGTTTCGGAGGGCGGGTTCGGGTTCGACGTCATGGCGGCAACCGGGTGGGCGTGGAGGAGATGGGCGACGGCGAGCGCGACGGATTACGCGTCGCCCAGCGTTGCCTGATAGGCTGCGGCGTCGAGCAGCCCGGCGAGCGCGCCGGCCGACTCGGGCTTGAGGCGGAACAGCCACGCCGCATAGGCGTCCTGGTTGACGGTTTCCGGCGCCCCGTCGAGCGCGCCGTTGACGGCGACGACTTCGCCGGCGACCGGCGCGTAGACGTCGGAGGCGGCCTTCACCGACTCGACGACGGCGCAGGCTTCCTTTGCCGCGACCTTGCGCCCGGGCTTGGGCAGCTCGATGAAGACGAGGTCGCCGAGCGCGGCCTGCGCGTGGTCGGTGATGCCGACGGTCAGGCTGCCGTCGGCCTCGACGCGCAACCACTCGTGATCGGCCGTGTACTTGAGGTCTGCGGGGACGTTCATGCGATGGACTCCTTGGACGGGAAGACGGGTTGGGGCGCCGCGCGACAGGTCAGGCGATGAGCGCCTTGCCGTTGCGGGCGAACGGGGGCCGGACGACGCGGGCGGCGAGCAGCTTGTCGCGCACGGCGACCTGAACCGTGTCGCCGACGGCCACCCCGGCGGGCAGGCGAGCGAGCGCGATCGACTGTCCGAGCGTCGGGCTGAAGCTGCCGCTGGTGATTTCGCCCTCGCCGTGCGCCGTGCGCACCGCCTGGTGCGCGCGCAGCACGCCGCCCTTCTCCAGCAGCAGCAGGCCGAGGAACTGGCGCGGTGCGGCGAGCGCGGCGAGCGCCGCCTTGCCGACGAAATCGCGCGGGCTCGCGAGGTCGACGGTCCACGCAAGGCCGGACTCCAGGGGCGACACCGTCTCGTCCATGTCCTGCCCGTAGAGGTTCATCCCCGCCTCGAGCCGCAGCGTGTCGCGCGCGCCGAGCCCGCAGGGCCGCACGCCCGCGGCGGCGAACGCCTTCCAGAGTTCGACGATGCGCGCCGCCGGGCCGATGACCTCGAACCCGTCCTCGCCGGTGTAGCCGGTGCGGGCGATGAAGAGCCCGTCGTGCGTCGCCGCGGTGAAGGGCTTCAGTCCCGCGGTTGCCGCGTCGCTGCCGGGCAGCACGCGCCAGGCCGTGGCGCGCGCCTCTGGCCCCTGGACGGCGATCATCGCGAGGTCGCCCCGCGGCGTCAGCGTGAGCGCCGGCGCGTGGCGCGCGATCAGCTCGCGGAACCAGGCGATGTCCTTGTCGGCGGTGCCCGCGTTGACCACGATGCGAAACCAGGTCTCGGTGAGGAAGTAGACGATGAGGTCGTCGATGACGCCGCCGTCGGGGCGCAGCAGGCAGGAGTAGAGCGCCTTGCCGGGATCCTTCAGCTTGTCGACGTTGTTGGCGAGCGCGTAGCGCAGGAACGCGCGCGCGCCGTTCCCCTCGAGGTCGACGACGCGCATGTGCGAAACGTCGAACATGCCCGCCGCGGTGCGCACCGCGTGGTGCTCCTCGATCTGCGACCCGTAGTTGACCGGCATGTCCCAGCCGCCGAAGTCGACCATGCGGGCGCCCTGGGCGCGGTGAACGGCGTTGAGCGGTGTGGTCTTGAGCACGGCGGACTCCCGGGTGGGTGGACGTGGCACGGCGAAGCGCCGACTCGCGCTTCGCCCCGTCTGTCCCTTTTACCTGAGAGATTGCGGCGCGCGCTAGAGCGCTCGCGCCGGGTGCCCCTTCGGTGGACCGCCGCGCCCTGTCGCCGGCGCGCGATCGCTCTCCAGATGGTCTTCCGTCCGGCAGTCCTTTTGCCTGAGCGGTTGCGGGAGTTGCGCCTTCGGCGGCCGGCGGCGACGGGCCGCCGGCGCTCTCCTGCCCGGACGCGATGAAGGTTACCGGCGGCGGGCGACAGTGTCAAAGCACGGCCGCCGCAGCCGGCGCGGCGCCGGCGCCGGCGACGCGACCGTCCCGCCAAAAGGAAAGGCCGGCAGGAACGATGTCCTTGCCGGCCTTGCCTGAAAACCGAAGTGACTGCTTACTTCTTCAGCGAGAGGATGTAGGTGATCATCGTCTTGATGTCGGCGTCGGACACCTGCGGGTGCGGCGGCATCGGGACCGGACCCCAGACGCCGGAACCGCCGCTCTTGACCTTGCCGGCGAGCTTCGCCGCCGCGCCGGCATCGCCCTTGTACTTGGCGGCGACTTCGATGTACGCCGGTCCGACGACCTTCTTGTCGTTCTGGTGGCAGGCAGTGCAGCCCGACTTCTGGAGCAGGTCCTGCCCGCTCTGGGCGTTGGCGGCGCCGGTCGCGGCAAGGCCGACGACGGCGAGGACAATGGCGGCAATCTTCATCGAATCTCCATGGAATGGGTGGCCGGACAATCTGTGATTTTACCCAAACCGCGCGCCCCTCGCCATGGATCTCCCGGCCGGCGACGGCGGCGAGTTTCGGCCGTCGGGAGCCCCGCGCCCGCTTGGTGCGCAGGCCCGCCGACCCTGATGGAAAGGTTGCTCAGCCGTCGAGCGCAGCGACGACTTCGTCCAGTGTCGCCACCGGCGGCAGGCACTGCGTCCCGCGGCAAACCCACGCCAGAGCCCCGGTTCCGGGCGGCACACCCTTGCGCAGCGCCGCCGGCACGCCGTCGCCGGATCCCGGCCTGAACACCCGCACCCGAGGCCGGAAGCGCTTCTCCAGCGTCCGCTGCCAGCGGTCGCAGAGTTCGGCATCGCCGGCGAGCAGCACCTGCGTCGGCGGCGACTCGGCGTCCTCCATGGCGATGAGCAGCGAGCCGAACCCGCCCGGCGTCGCGGCCATCGTCGCGGCGAACCGGCCGAGGGCGCGCTCCGCGGCGCTCAAGTAGCGCGGTTCCCCGGCGAGATGGCCGAGGGCGATCAGTGCCTGCGCCGCCACGCCGTTGCCCGACGGCGTCGCGTTGTCGTGCCCCGGCATGCTGCGGTGGATCAGCGCCTCGTGGCCGTGGCGGGTGAAGAAGAAGCCGCCGGCGGCCGGATCCTCGAAGTCGCCGAGCAGGATGTCGGCGAGCGCGCACGCCCAGCGGTAATCGGCCGCGTCGAACCGCGTCTGCAGCATCTCGATGAGCGCGGCGAGCAGGAACGCGTGGTCGTCGAGGAAGCCGTTGCCGGCGGCAACCTCGCCGCGGCGCGTCGCGCAGAGCCGCCCGTCGCGCCAGGCGGTCCGCCTGAGCGCATCGAGCGCAGCCCGGGCGAGGTCGGCCCAGCGCGGCTCGTCGAGCGCCCGCGAAGCGCGGGCGAGGCCGGCAATGGCGAGCGCGTTCCACGCCGTCAGCACCTTGTCGTCGAGGGCCGGCCGCACGCGCGCCGACCGGGCGGCGAACAGCGCGCCGCGCGCCGCGAAGAGGCGGGTCTGCGCGTCCGGCAGCGAGAGGCCCAGCGCGGCGGCGACCGCGTCGAGCGGCCTGGCAAGCCGCAGGTTCCAGGCGTGGTTCTCGAAGTTCGGCGGCCCGTCGAGCCCGAACACCGGCGCCGCTACCGCGTACTCGTCGGCCGTGAGCGCCGCGCGGAAAGCCGGCCGCGTCCAGACGTAGAAGCGGCCTTCCTCGCCCTCGCTGTCGGCGTCGAGGCTCGAATGGAACGCGCCGTCGGGCGCACGCATCTCGCGCTCCATCCAGCCGACGATCCCGCGGGCGACGTCGGCGAACGCGGCGTCGCCGGTCGCACGGGCGAGATCCGCGTAGAGCCCGAGCAGCGGCCCGTTGTCGTAGAGCATCTTCTCGAAGTGCGGGATCGACCATTCGGCGTCCACGCTGTAGCGGCAGAAACCGCCGCCCAGCTGGTCGTGGATGCCGCCGGCGGCCATCGCGGCGAGCGTGGTGCGCGCGATCGACAGGGCCTCGGCGTCGCCGGTCGCGGCGTGGGCCCGCAGGCAGAAATCGAGCTCGACCGGATGCGGGAACTTGGGCGCCCGGCCGAAACCGCCGTGCACCGGATCGAAGCTCGCCTTCAGGTCGGCGAGCGCCTGCGCAGCAGCTTCGCGGGGCAGCGCGGCCGCGGCACCGGCCGGCGGCTCGAGCCGGGCCAGCGCCTCGTGCAACCGGGCGCTCTGGTCGGCGATCGCGTCGCCCTGCTCGCGGTACGCCGCCGCGACGCGCGGCAGGAGCTCCAGGAATCCCGGCAGGCCGTGCCGCGGTTCCTTCGGGAAATAGGTGCCGCCGATGTAGGGCTCGCCGTCCGGGGTGAGAAACATCGTCAGCGGCCAGCCGCCGGAGCGCCGTGTCAGGAGCGCGTGCGCCGCCTGGTAGATCCGGTCGAGGTCGGGCCGTTCCTCGCGGTCGACCTTGATGTTGACAAAGAGCGCATTCATCACCGCCGCGACGTCCGGATCCTCGAACGACTCGTGCGCCATCACGTGGCACCAATGGCACGCCGAATAACCGATCGACAGCAGGATCGGCTTCCCTTCGCGTCGCGCCTGGGCGAGCGCCGCGTCGTCCCACGGCTGCCAGTGAACCGGGTTGTCGGCGTGCTGCAGCAGGTAGGGGCTCGTCGCCCCGGCGAGGCGGTTCGTCATCGACGCTCCCGGTGGGCGGCGCCGGGCCAGCGTCGCCGTCGCAGGACGGCGACGCGGCGGGCGGCCGTCAGCCCGACTCCTCGAACGCGACGCGCTCGAAGTCCGCGCCGCGCTGCAGGAGCCGGGTGAGCCGGTACTTGTGCTCGGTGCCCGGATCGATGGTGCGCAGCACCCGCCCGGGGCTGAACGTGCGCGGCGGCAGGCAGAGGCTCGCCTTGTCCTCAGGGGTCTCGGCGAGCAGCAGCGCCGGCAGCGGCGGATCCTCGGACAGGGCCGTCGACAGCGGCCGCACCGAGACGCAGCGCGGCGGCGCCGACCACAGACGCAGCGACAGCGACAGCGTGTCGTCCGCCGCCCGCATCACCCGGGTGACGTGGCCGAGGCGCGTACGGTCTTCCTCGCGCACGACGACCAGCTGGTCGAGCAGCCACCGGTGCGCCGCCGCCCCGGTCCGCTGCAGCGTCGCCTCGCGCCACTCGCAGGCCCCGGTCCAGCGCTCCCAAGGCCAGCTGCGCTCCGCCTCCTCGCGGCCCCGATCGTAGTCGGTCAGCGCGCCCAGCGTCTGCAGGTGCTGGGACTTCTGGGCGTAGACCCGGCCGAGCGGGTCCTCGCGGTCGAAGCTGCGGCCACGAATGCGGAAGTACGCGGCGGCGAGTCCGCCGCCGCAGAGCTCGACCGGCTGCGGCGGGATTGCCGACGCCCGGCGCGGGGGCTGGTACCACTTCGCGTCCAGGTGCCCGAGCAAGGTCATGCACTGCTCGGCGCTGCAGTCGTGTCCGAGTTGCAGCTCGGCCGGATTCGCGCCGCCCTGCAGGCGCTTCAACCGTCCGCGGACGCTGGTCGCGAGCTTCATCGGGTAGCCGAAGCGCAGCGTCGGCGGCAGGGCCGGCGGCGTCTGCGTGACGAGTCGCGCCCCTTCGGTCGAGTCGAGGTCGACGATCAGCACCGGCCCCTCGGACTCGCGCTGCTGCGCGTAGGGAAAGATCTTGCGCGCCCACATCGCGAGCCAGCGGTCGGCGAGCTCGATCTGTTTCACCGTCATCGCGCAGGGATCGGCGAGCCCGAGCAGCAGCGCGTGGCTGTAGGTCGAGTAGCAGGAGATCCCGACGCCGTTCGGCAGGAGGTCGTCCGACACCGCAGTGACCGCGCAGTCCAGCATCTCGGCCAGGCGGTAGTAGGCGTGCAGCTCCTGCCACAGCGCGGGCGGCGGCGCCCGGCGGGCGAGCCCGTGCGCGACGACGAGCTCCTTGCCGACGTAGAGCCCGCGCTGCAGCAGCTTGGCCTTGACGCCGGCGAGCTCGGGGTCGCCCTCGAGCAGCGGCTTCAGGCACATCGCGCACTGCTCCTGCAGCGCGTTCCACAGCGCGATCGCCTGGTCGGCAGCCTCCTGCTCGCGCCCGACCGCGGGCTGCGGCTTGCCGGCGTAGCGGCGCGCGAGCTCCGTGTGCAGGTGCGCGACCTGGAGACGCATCACCTCGGTGATCGTCGCTCGCTCGCGCGGGCTCTGCTGCGCCGCGGCCAGCGCGCGCAATTGCCCCAGCACCGCGTCGTGCATCTGCGCGACGCTGCCGAACGGCAGCGTGTTCACCCAGGCCTTGGCGCCCTCGGCGTTGGCAAACGCCAGCGCGGGGATCTCGACCGGCGCGGCGGGGAGCGGGGAGGCGCCGGGGTCGGTCATGGCATGCCGGGAGCGACGTCCGAGCCCGGGCCGAGGTCGGCCGCGAGGTCGGCGGCCAGTGCCGCCGCGAAGCCCGCAGGCAGCGCCCGTGCAGGCGCCGCCCGCTGCGGTGCCGCCCAGATCGGCTGCGGGAAGTGCGTGTCGTCGGCGTAGCGCGGGACGACGTGCCAGTGGACGTGCGGCACGAGGTTGCCGAGCGAGGCGAGGTTCATCTTCACCGGGGCGAGCCGCACCCGCAGCGCCGCCTCGACCGCGAAGACGATCCGCATCAGGTGCGCCCGATCGGGGGGCGGAAGGTCGGTCATTTCACAGACGTGCGCGTTCCAGATCACGCGGCAGAATCCGGCAAAGGCCTCGTCGGCCAGGATGACGCGGCAGCGCTCGTCGCGCCAGAGACGATGCCCGCCTTCGCCGTTGCAGAACACGCATCCGCTGGTCATTTTGCAGAACCTCGCCGGCTGCCGGCGCGGCCCGATTCAAGGGATTTATAGCACAACCCGGCGCCGGACCCCCGCCCGCGCGGGTCGCCACGCAGCCCCCGCTGCGCCCCGCTCGTCGGATCGCCGGTCGCGCGAAGGCGATGTCCGGCCCGGTCGGCCGCCGCGCCCCGCGCCGGATGCCGGAACCGGCGGCGTTCACTGGCGCGCTGCGGCGCCCGATGGCAAGATCGACGCCCCCACTTGCCGAACCGAAGGAGCGAAGCGATGCAGCACCGGCGTGCCTGCGATTTTCATCCCGACGTCCTCCGCTGGTTCGACCGCTACGTGCACGGCGAGGTCGACCGGCGCGGCTTTCTCGACGGCGTTGCGCGCTACGCCGTCGGCGGCGTCACGGCCACGATGCTGCTCGAGGCGCTCGCCCCGAAGTTCGCACAGGCGCAGCAGGTGGCGAGCGACGATCGGCGCCTGCGCGCCCGGCAGGTCGAGTACCCGTCGCCGGCAGGCCACGGCACGATGCGGGGGCTCCTCGTCCGCCCGGCGGCGGCGACCGGACCGCGGCCGGGAATCCTCGTCGTGCACGAGAACCGCGGCCTCAATCCGCACATCGAGGACATCGCGCGGCGGCTCGCCCTCGACGACTTCGTCGCCTTCGCGCCGGATGCGCTGGCTCCGCTGGGCGGCTACCCCGGCGACGAGGACCGTGCGCGGGAGCTCTTCGCCAGGCTCGACCAGGCGAAGTGCCGTGCCGACTTCGTCGCCGCGACGGCGTTCCTCAAGGGACTGCCCGAGTGCACCGGCAAGGTCGGCGTCGTCGGGTTCTGCTACGGCGGCGGGATCGCCAACCTGCTCGCGACCCGCGTGCCCGATCTCGGCGCGGCAGTGCCCTTCTACGGCGGCCAGCCGCCGGCCGAGGACGTCGCGGCCATCCGCGCACCGCTGCTCATCCACTACGCCGGCGACGATCCGCGGGTCAACGCCGGCTGGCCCGGCTACGAGGCGGCGCTCAAGGCCGCGGGCGTGCGCTACGAGGCGTTCATCTACGCCGGCACTCAGCACGGCTTCAACAACGACACGACGCCGCGCTACGACGAGGCGGCCGCGCGCCTTGCCTGGCAGCGGACGATCGCGTTCTTCAACCGGCACCTGCGCAGCGACGCCGCGCAGGCCTAGAACCGGGTCCTAGACCAGCACCCGCTCAATGCCGCCGGCGTTGGCCCTGGCGACGTAGTCGGCCATCCAATCGTCGCCCAGCAGGCGCCGGGCGAGCTCGACGACGATGTAGTCGGCGCGCGTGCCCGCGTCGTCGTCGTACCGGGACAGCCCCTGCAGGCACGACGGGCAGGAGGTGAGGATCTTCACCTCGCCGGCGAAGCCGTCGGCGCGCAGCGCACCCGCTCCGGCGCGCATTTCCTCCTCCTTGCGGAAGCGGACCTGCGTCGACACGTCGGGCCGCGTCGTCGCGAGCGTCCCCGATTCGCCGCAGCAGCGCTCGGACAGCGCCACCGGCGCCGCCATCAGCGCGTTGACGACCGTCATCGGCGCGTGCACCTTCATCGGCGAGTGGCAGGGGTCGTGGTACATGTAGCGCACGCCCGCCACGTCCCCGGGCACGACACCCCTCTCGAGCAGGTACTCGTGGATGTCGAGGAGGCGGCAGCCGGGGAAGATCTTCTCGAACTCGTACTTCTCGAGCTGGTCGAGGCAGGTGCCGCAGGAGACGATCACCGTCTTGATGTCGAGGTAGTTGAGCGTATTGGCGACGCGGTGGAACAGCACCCGGTTGCCGGTGACGATCTGCTGGCCCTTGTCGTGGTTGCCCGAGGCGGTCTGCGGATAGCCGCAGCAGAGGTAGCCGGGCGGCAGCACCGTCTGCGCGCCAACGTGGAAGAGCATCGCCTGCGTCGCGAGCCCGACCTGGGAGAAGAGGCGCTCCGACCCGCAGCCCGGGAAGTAGAACACCGCGTCGGATTCCTCGGTCACCCGCGCAGGATCGCGGATGATCGGGACGACCGCGTCGTCCTCGATGTCGAGCAGCGCGCGCGAGGTGCGCTTGGGCAGCCCGCCGGGCATCGGCTTGTTGATGAAGTGGACGATCTGCGCCTTGATCGGCGCGCGGCCGACGGTCGCCGGCGGCCGCCGCGTCTGCGCCTGGACGAGCCCGAAGCGCCGCGCGAGCCGGTGGGCGAGGCGCTGCGCCCCGTAGGCCCAGTCGATCATCACCTTCTTGGCGATCTTGATCGTCGTCGGATCGGTGGCGTTGAGGAAGAACATCGCCAGCGCGGTGCCCGGGGAAAACGGCTTCCTGCCCTCCTTGCGCAGCAGGTTGCGCATCGCGATCGACACGTTGCCGAAGTCGATGTCCACCGGGCAGGGGTTCACGCACTTGTGGCAGACCGTGCAGTGCTCGGCGACGTCGGCGAACTCGTCGAAGTGGCGCAGGCTCACGCCGCGCCGCGTCTGCTCCTCGTACAGGAACGCCTCGATCAACAGCGACGTGCCGAGGATCTTGTTGCGCGGGCTGTAGAGCAGGTTTGCGCGCGGCACGTGCGTCGCACAGACCGGCTTGCACTTGCCGCAGCGCAGGCAGTCCTTGATCGAGTCGGCGATCTCGCCGATGTCCGACTGCTCGAGGATCAGGCTCTCGCTGCCCAGCAGGCTGAAGCTCGGCGTGTAGGCGTTGGTGAGGTCGGCCGGCAGCGCCGGGTCGCGCAGAAGCTTTCCGGCGTTGAAGCGCCCCTGCGGATCGATGCGGCGCTTGTACTCGGCGAAGGGCGCCAGTTCCGCGTCGGTCATGAACGCCATCTTGGTGATGCCGATGCCGTGCTCGCCCGAGATGACGCCGTCGAGGCGTTTGGCGAGGGCCATCACGCGGACGACCGCCGCGGTGGCCTCGTTCAGCATCGCGTAGTCGTCCGAGTTGACCGGGATGTTGGTGTGCACGTTGCCGTCGCCGGCGTGCATGTGCATCGCGACGAACACGCGGCTGCGCTTGACGTCGCGGTGGATCGTGTTGCAGCGGGCGAGCACCTGGGTGAAGGCGAGGCCGGCGAAGATCTCCTCCAGCGGCGCCTTGAGCTCGGTCTTCCACGACACGCGCAGCGAGTGGTCCTGCAGCGCGACGAAATTCTCGTCCAGGCGGTCGAGGAGATCCTGCCAGCGCGCGCGGGTCGCCGCGACGAGCTCCCGCGCCTCGTCGACCTTCGCGGCCAGGAGATCGGCGTCGGGGCGCGCCTCGTCGTTCGCCGGTGCCGGCATCGGCCCGGCGAAGAAGGCCTCGAGCGCCGCGCAGAGCCTGATCTTGTTGCCGATCGAGTACTCGATGTTGATGCGCTCGACGCCGTCGGTGTAGTCGC
Source organism: Casimicrobiaceae bacterium (assembly GCA_035466885.1). Classification (GTDB taxonomy): domain Bacteria; phylum Pseudomonadota; class Gammaproteobacteria; order Burkholderiales; family Casimicrobiaceae; genus CAIWHR01. The sequence goes on along the minus strand of DATIUK010000154.1, from coordinate 2,205 downwards.
CGAGCCGCGGCAGCGGGATGACGACGTCCTCGTTGATCTTGAACGCGTTGGTGTGCTTGGCGATCGCCGCGGTGCGGTGGCGCTCGAGCCAGAACTTCTTGCGCGCCTCGGCGGAGACGGCGACGAAGCCCTCGGCGCCCCGGGCGTTGGCGATGCGCACCATCTCCGAGGCAACCTTGCCGACGGCGTCCTCGGTGTCGGCGGCGACGTCGGCGAGCAGAACCATCGTCGGCCGCCCGTGCCGCTTGGCCTTGGTCGCGTAGCCGACGGCGCGCACGTAGCGCTCGTCGAGGTGCTCGAGGCCTGCCAGCACCGCGCCGTGGGGGCGGCCGTCGAGGAAGCGCTTGATGTCGACGATCGCCGGCGTCGCGTCGCGCACCGGACCGAAGAACTCGAGGCAGACGGTGCGCTGCGCCGGCGGCATCCGGTGCAGCAGGAACCGCGCCGAGGTGATGATCCCGTCGCAGCCTTCCTTCTGGATGCCCGGCAACCCGAAGAGGTGCTTGTCGGTGACGTCCTTGCCCAGCCCCGCCTTGCGGAAGCGGTGCCCGGGGATCGACAGCCGCTCGCTGCGCCGGGCCGTCGTGCCGGACTTGCCGTACCAGACGAGATCGAAGGTCGCGACGTCGGCGTCGTGGATCTTGCCCAGGTTGTGGTCGACGCGCGTGACCTCGAGCCACTCGGCGTCGGGCGTCACCATCCGCCACGACACGAGGTTGTCGAGCGCGGTGCCCCAGAGCACCGCCTTCTTGCCGCCGGCGTTCATCGCGACGTTGCCGCCGATGCACGAGGCGTCGGCGGACGTCGGGTCGACGGCGAACACCAGGTCCGCGGCCTCGGCGGCGTTCATCACCCGGCGCGTCACCGCGCCGGCCCCGCAGCGGATCGTCGGCTGCGGTTGCGCATGGCCGGCGAGCGGATGCGCCTCGACCGCCGAGACGCGGTCGAGCTTCTCGGTGTTGACCACCGCCGCGCGCGGCGTCAGGGGAATCGCGCCGCCGTGGTAGCCGGTGCCGCCGCCGCGCGGGATGATCGTGAGTCCGAGCTCGATGCAACCCTCGACCACGCCGCGGACCTCGTCCTCGCTGTCCGGATAGACGACGACGAACGGATACTCGACGCGCCAGTCGGTGGCGTCGGTGACGTGCGCGACGCGGGCGAGGCCGTCGAATGCGATGTTGTCGCGGGCGGTGTGGCGGCCGAGCACCCGGACGACGCGCTTCCTCAGCGCCGCGGTCTCGGGAAACGACTGCGCGAAGCGGTCGATGGCGGCGTGCGCCGCGGCGAGGAGCCGCGCGACCTTGGCGTCGCGCACGGGATCGGCGCCCTCGCCGCGCGGGCGGCGCTTCTCGACCTCGTGCAGCCGGTGGCGCAGCGCCTCGACCAGGAGCTGCTGCCGCTTCGGGTTGTCGAGCAGGTCGTCCTGCAGGTAGGGATTGCGGTCGACGACCCAGATGTCGCCCAGGACCTCGAAGAGCATCCGCGCCGAGCGCCCCGTTCGCCGCTCGCCGCGCAGTTCTTCCAGCACCGTCCACAGGTCCGCGCCGAGCAGCCGGATGACGATCTCGCGGTCGGAGAACGACGTGTAGTTGTACGGGATCTCGCGCAGGCGCGGGGCGTCGGCAGCCGCTGGCGCAGCCGCGGACAGGAATCGGTCGGTCAACGCGTTCATGATCCGATGGAGTTTACCGCAGTGCAGCAACCGCCCGGAGGGCGCGACGTCAGCTGCGCAGCCAATCCCAGCCGGCCACGAGCGCGACATAGCGCGCGGCCTTGCCGGTCGCCATGAACAGCACGACCGCCGCGACGTTCTGGCGCAGCCAGCCCGCCGCGACGCACAGCCCGTCACCGACGACGGGCACCCAGGAAAGGAACAGCGCCGGCGGACCGTAGCGCGTGAGCCAGACGGTCGCCCGTCCGGGCGAGGGCTGCGGAAAGAGCCGGCCGACGAGATACGACGTGAGGCCGCCCAGCGTGTTGCCGAGGCTCGCCACGACGACGGCCGGCCACTTGAGGTCGGGCGCCTGGTGCAGCAGTGCGACCAGGACGATCTCGGAGTTGCCGGGCAGCAGCGTCGCCGAGAGAAAGCTGCTGGCGGCGAGTCCGAGGAGGCCGAGGTTGTCCATGGGTCGTCTGCAGGGGGCGGCCGATGGTAGCACCCGGTCCGTACGCGCCGTGCCGGACGCGCCCCGGCGCCAAGGACCC
>DATIUK010000153.1:0-2296 GCA_035466885.1 Casimicrobiaceae bacterium | reverse complement strand
AGCGCCGCCAGCACCGACCCGCCGGCGACGGCCCACCACCACTTGCGCAGGAAGCCGCCGACGACCACGACGACCGCGGTCGGCAGCGGCAGCGCCTTGCCGGCCTGCTGGAACGTCTGCTCGAACTGCGGGACCACCCACACCAGCAGCACCATCACCGACAGCACCGCGACGCCGATCAGGATCACCGGGTAGATGAGCGCGCTCTTGACGCTCTCGCGCAGCTCCTTGTTGCGCTCCATCGTGTCGGCGAGGCGCGTGAGCACGAGACCGAGCGCGCCGCCCGCCTCGCCCGCGCGGACGATGTTGACGTAGAAGCGCGAGAAGACGTCGCGCCGGGCATCGAGCGCCTGCGACAGCGCCTTGCCGCCGCGCACGTCGTCGCGGACCTGCTGCAGCAGCTGCACGACGGGCGGCGCCGAGGCGAGGCCGATCAGGAGCTCGAGCGCCCGATCGAGCGGGAGCCCCGCCCGCAGCAGCGTGGCGAGCTCGCGGGTGATCGCCATCAGGTGGTCGGGGGTGACGCGCCGCGCCTCGAACAGAGGGCGCCGCGCCGTGCCCGTCTTGCGCTGTCCGCCGCCCCCGGCCGCGGCGACGACCTGCGTGGGCAGCAGGCCCTGGTCGCGAAGCCGGCCGACGATCTCGGCCTCGTTGGCGGCGTCGAGCTCGCCGGTCGAGACCTCGCCGGCGGGGCTCACTGCCTTGTAGCGATAGACCGGCATGCCGTCCCGTCAGCGCGCCATCGAGATCGAAGCCATGGGAGTTCAGCTCTCGCGCGTGACGCGGAGCACTTCCTCGAACGTCGTCACCCCGCGGATCGCCTTGCGCAGGCCGTCCTCGTACATCGACAGCATGCCGCCGCGCACCGCCTCGACGCGCAGCTCCGCCGCGGTCGCGTGCTTCATGACGAGGCTGCGGAGCGGGTCGGTCATCGGCATGATCTCGGTGATGCCGACGCGCCCCGTGTAGCCGGTCTGCGCGCACTCGGTGCAGCCCTTTGCGCGCCACAGCGTGATGTCGCCGCCGCCGGGCGCGAAGCGGTCGAGGCCGAGCTCGGCGACGAGCTCGGGCAGCGCCGTGTACTGCTCGCGGCAGTGCGGGCAGAGCGTGCGCACCAGGCGCTGGGCGAGGATGCCGATCACCGTCGAGGTGAGCAGGTAGTCCTCCACGCCCATGTCGAGCAGGCGGTTGACGGTCGCCGGGGCGTCGTTGGTGTGCACCGTCGACAGCACGAGGTGGCCGGTCAGCGCCGACTGCACCGCGATCTGCGCGGTCTCGAGGTCGCGGATCTCGCCGATCATGATCACGTCGGGATCCTGGCGAACGATCGAGCGCAGCGCGTTGGCGAAGGTGAGGTCGATCTGCGGCTTGACCTGGATCTGGTTGATGCCCGGCATCTGGTACTCGACCGGGTCCTCGACGGTGAGGATCTTGACGTCGGGCTTGTTGATGCGGTCGAGCGCCGTGTACAGCGTCGTCGTCTTGCCCGAGCCCGTCGGGCCGGTGACGAGCAGGATGCCGTGCGGCTGCATCAGCACGTCGAGGAAGATCGCCAGCGTGTCCTCCTCGAAGCCCAGGCGCTTGAAGTCCAGCGTGACGCCGCCCTTGTCGAGGATCCGCATCACCACCGACTCGCCGTGCATCGTCGGCACCGTCGACACCCGCAGGTCGATCTCCTTGCCCTGGACGCGCAGCCGGATGCGACCGTCCTGCGGCAGCCGCCGCTCGGCGATGTCGAGGTTGGCCATGATCTTGATCCGCGAGATCACGGCGGCGGAGAAGCGGCGCGGCGGCGACTCGACCTCGTGCAGCACGCCGTCGATCCGGTAGCGGACGACCAGCCGGCTCTCGAACGGCTCGAAGTGGATGTCCGACGCGCGCGCCTCGAGCGCGTTGGTGATGACCAGCGACACGAGGCGGATGACCGGCGCCTCGGCGGCGAGGTCCTTCAGCTGCTGCACGTCGGCGTCGAAGGCGAGCTCGTCGCCACGGGTCTCGACGTCGCCGACGATCTGCCCGACCGCGGAGCGTCCGGCGCCGTACAGCCGCTCCAGCGCCGCCTCGAGGTCGGTCGGCAGCGCGACCATCGGCTTCACCACGCGGCCGGTGACCATCCGGAAGGCGCCGATCGTGTACTCGTCGGTCGGGTCGGCCATCGCCAGCGCGAGCTCGGTCTCGTCCTCGCGCACCGGCAGCGCCCGCGATTCGCGCAGGAAGCGCGCCGAGATCCGCTCCTCGAGGATCGGGAACTCGGGGTAGCCCTTGGAATCGACCAGCGGCAGCGCCAGCTGCGAGG
>DATIUK010000152.1:0-13727 GCA_035466885.1 Casimicrobiaceae bacterium | reverse complement strand
GGGAAGACGTCGATGATCCGGTCGATGGTCTTGGCGGCCGAGCTGGTGTGCAGCGTCGCGAAGACCAGGTGGCCCGTTTCGGCGGCGGTCAGCGCGAGGCGGATCGTCTCGAGGTCGCGCATTTCGCCGACCAGGATGTAGTCAGGGTCCTCCCGCAGCGCGCTCCGCAGCGCGTTGGGGAACGACAGCGTGTGCGGTCCGAGTTCGCGCTGGTTGATCAGGCACTTCTTCGACTCGTGCAGGAACTCGATCGGGTCCTCGATGGTGAGGATGTGGCCGTACTCGTTCTCGTTCACGTGGTTGACCATCGCGGCCAGCGTCGTCGACTTGCCCGAGCCCGTCGGCCCGGTCACGAGGATCAGTCCGCGCGGCCGGTTGGTGAGCTCGGCGAACACCCGCGGCGCGTTCAACTCCTCCAGCGAGAGCACCTTGGAGGGGATTGTCCGGAACGCCGCCGCGGCGCCGCGCGCCTGGACGAAGGCGTTGACGCGGAAGCGGGCGAGGTTGGGGACCGCGAAGGAGAAGTCGCACTCGAGATTCTCCTCGTAGGCCTTGCGCTGGGCGTCGCTCATGATGTCGTACACCATGGCGTGGACGTCATCGTGCTCCATCGGAGGCAGGTTGATCCGGCGGATGTCCCCGTGGACGCGGATCATCGGCGGCAGCCCCGACGACAGATGGAGGTCGGACGCCTTGTTCTTGACGGCAAAGGCGAGCAGTTCGGTGATGTCCATTTATAATCCCGGGGCCTGAAGCCCATGGCGGAAGGCGCGATCCTGCGCTGCAACACCACGCCGCACGCAAGACCCGTACCAACCCACTCCCCGGCGCCGCCTTTCGCCCGAACGTCGATCGATTATGTGCCAGTACGAGAAGGCGTGGCAAGCCGCGCGGGAGCGCATCGCCGCCGCGGCGAGGGCCTGCGGCCGCGACCCGCGCGAGGTCGCGCTGCTCGCCGTCAGCAAGGGGCAACCGGCGGCGGCCGTGCGCGCGGTGCACGGGTTCGGGCAGCGTGCGTTCGGCGAGAATTACGTCCAGGAGGCGCTGGCCAAGATGGACGCGCTGGGCGACCTCTGTGACGTGGAGTGGCACCTGATAGGACCGCTGCAGAGCAACAAGGCGGGCGCCGCCGCCGTCCGGTTCGACTGGGTCCACAGCGTCGACCGCGACAAGATCGCCCGGCGGCTCGCCGCCGCGCGCCCGCCGGAACTGCCGCCGCTCGCGGTCTGCGTGCAGGTCAACATCAGCGGCGAGACCGCGAAGAGCGGCGTGGCACCGGCCGGCGCGCTGGCGCTGGCGCGGCTGGTCGCGGGCCTGCCGCGGCTGCAATTGCGCGGCCTGATGGGCATCGCCGAGGAGGCCGCCGACGGCGCTCGCCAGCGCGCGCAGTTCCGCGTGCTGGCCGACTGCGCCGCGGCCTGCCGCGCCGCGGGGCTGCCGGTCGACACGCTGTCGATGGGCATGTCGGCCGACCTTGAGCCGGCCATCGCCGAAGGAGCGACGCTGGTGCGGCTGGGGACGGCGGTCTTCGGCCCGCGGGCCCGGCCCGCCGAAGGGAGCGCCGGCGCATGATGCTCCCGTTGCCCCCGACGAACCTTCCAGGAAGCAGACGATCATGATCAGCGCATTCATCGGTGGCGGCAACATGGCGTCGGCACTGCTCGGCGGCCTCGTCGCCAAGGGGCGTCCGGTCGCGAGCTTTCGCGTCGTCGAGCCGCACGCCGAAGCGCGGGCCCGGCTCGCGGCAGCCTACCCGGGAATCGCGCTGTTCGAGGCCGCGGGCGACGCGGCGATCGCCGGCGCCGACATCGTCGTGCTCGCCGTCAAGCCGCAGCAGATGCGCGCGGCGGCGGCGGCGCTCGCGCCCTGCATCGCCGGCGACCGGCGGCCGGTGGTGCTGACCATCGCCGCCGGCATCCGCATCGGCGACCTCGCGCGCTGGCTGGGCGGCTCGCCGCGGATCGTGCGTGCAATGCCCAATACGCCGGCGCTGATCGGCCGCGGCATCAGCGGCGTCTTTGCCCCTGCCGCCGTCGACGCGGGCGGCCGGGCGCTCGCCGCGGCGGTGCTCGAGGCCGCCGGCGAGGTCGTCTGGGTCGACGCCGAGGAGCGCCTCGACGCGGTCACCGCGGTCTCCGGCAGCGGGCCCGCCTACGTGTTCTATTTCCTGGAGGCGCTGGAAGCGGCGGCGTCGGCGCAGGGCTTCGCCGCCGCGGACGCCCGCCGGCTCGCGTATGCGACGGTCGACGGCGCGGTCGCGCTGGCGCAGCGGAGCGAGCACGAGCCCGCGGTGCTGCGGGCGCAGGTGACCTCGAAGGGCGGGACCACCGAGGCGGCACTGGTGGTGATGGAGGCCGCAGGCGTCAAGGCGGCCATCGCCGCTGCGGTCGACGCGGCGGCCCGGCGCGCCCGCGAGCTCGGCGACACCCTCGGCCGCGACGACTGACCGACCACCGACCGGACTGCCATGCTCGACCAAGCCCTGCGATTCCTCGCCGACACCGCGTTCGGCCTCTTGACCTACGCGTTCCTGTTTCGGTTCGCGATGCAGTGGCTGCGCGCGCCCTTCCGCAACCCCGTCGGCCACGCCGTCGTCGCGCTGACCGACTGGGCGGTGAAGCCGGTGCGGCGGGTGATCCGCGGCGTCGGGTCGTTCGACGCCTCGACGCTGCTGCTCGCCTGGCTCGCCCAGTTCCTGTGGCTGCTCACGGGGCACGCGCTCGGCGGCGGCGGCTGGGGCGGGGCCGCGTTGCCGGCGCTCGCGCTGCTGTCCTTCGTCGAGCTCCTGAAGGCGATCCTGTGGCTGCTGATCGTCGTGGTGATCGCGCAGGCGATCCTGTCGTGGACCGCGCCGGACGGCCCGCTCGCCGGCGTGCTCAACGCGATGACCTTCCGCTTTCTCGCGCCGATCCGGCGGGCGATCCCGCCGATCGGCGGCACGCTGGATCTCTCGCCGCTGATCCTGATCGTCGTCGTCCAGCTGCTGCTGATGCTCCCGGTGCGCTGGCTGGAGCTCGCGGTGCTGCAGGTCGTTCGCTGACCTCCGGCGTGACGGGCGATCCGCACTGGCGGCGCGAGGATCGGGGCGACCTCCTGCTGGCGCTGCACGTGCAGCCGGGAGCGAAGCGCACCGCGGTGGCGGGTGTTCACGGCGACGGTGACGCGGCGCGCCTGAAGCTGCGCCTCGCCGCGCCGCCGGTCGACGGCAAGGCGAATGCGGAACTGGTCCGCTACCTCGCCGCGTCGTTCGGCGTGCCGCAGAGGAGTGTCACGGTCGAGCGGGGCGAGACCTCGCGGCAGAAGACGGTGCGGATCGCGCAACCGGCGCTGCGGCCGGACCGGGACTGGGCGAACGACAGCGAGGGAGTGACGCAATGATCCACGTGGTGGCCACGGTCATGATCAGGCCCGGGCGGATGGCCGAGGCGCTCGCGATCTACCGGCCGTTCGCGCGCGAGGTCGAGGCGGAGAAGGGCTGCCGCCAGTACCGTCCGACCGTCGACGTCGACCTCGGCCTGCCAACGCAGCGCCTCGACCCGGACCGCATCGTGGTCATCGAGCGCTGGGACTCGATCGAGGACTTCCGCGCGCACCTCGTCGCCCCGCACGTCGTCGCCTGGCGCGCGGCGATCCGCGACTGCCTCGCCGGGATCACGGTGACGGTGACGCAGGACATCGGCTGACTGGGACGCTCGACCCGGACCGGCCGCCTGCGGCCGTGTTCCCGCTCACAGCGACCGCGCGATCAGCTCCTTCATGATTTCGTTGGTGCCGCCGTAGATCTTCTGCACCCGGCTGTCCGCGTACATCTGCGCGATCGGGTACTCGAGCATGTAGCCGTAACCGCCGAAGAGCTGCAGGCACTCGTCGACCACCTGGCACTGCATCTCGGTCGACCACCACTTGGCCATCGACGCCGTCGTCGCGTCCATCGTGCCGTCCATCAGCCGCCGGACGCAGTCGTCGATGAACACGCGCCCGACGCGGGCGATGGTGCTGCACTCGGCCAGCTTGAACCGCGTGTTCTGCATCTCGATCAGCGCCTTGCCGAACGCCCGGCGCTCCTTCGCGTAGGCGGTGGTCAGCTCCACGGCGCGCTCGATCGTGGCGATCGCCGACACGGCGATGATCGTCCGCTCGAACGGGAGCTGCTGCATCAGCTGCGCGAAGCCGCGCCCCTCCTCGGGGCCGAGGAGGTTGGCCGCCGGGACGCGGACGTCGTCGAAGAAGAGCTCCGCGGTGTCCTGCGCCTTCTGGCCGATCTTGTCCAGGATCCGGCCGCGCCGGAAGCCGGCGAGGCCTGGCGTCTCGACCATGATCAGCGAGGTGCCCCGGGCGCCCGCCTGCGGGTCGGTCTTGCACACCAGCAGCACGAGGTCGGCGATGTGGCCGTTGGAGATGAACGTCTTCGAGCCGTTGACGACGTACGCGTCGCCGTCCCTCACCGCACGCGTCCGGACTCCCTGCAGGTCGGATCCGGCGCCCGGCTCCGACATCGCGATCGCGGCGATCGCCTCGCCGCTCGCCATCCGCGGCAGCCAGCGCTGCTGTTGCGCCGGGGTGCCGTAGGCGGCGACGTAGTGGGCGACGATCTCGTGCACGTGCTTGCCGAAGCCCATCGCGCCGCCACGCGCGAGTTCCTCGTAGACGACGGCGTCGTAGCGGACGTCGGCGCCCACGCCGCCCCGCTCGGCGGGCACCGCGCACAGCAGCAGGCCGAGCTCGCCGGCCTTGCGCCAGGCCTCGCGGTCGACGTGCTGCTGCTCGCGCCAGCGAGGCTCGTTCGGCGTGAGCTCGGTCTCGACAAAACGGCGCACCGCGTCGCGGAAGAGTTCGAGCTCGCCGCTTGCCGTCGATTCGTGCGTGTCCATGGGCAGTGCCTCGCGGGATGTTGTCGCGGCGGCGCCGCGGCAGGCGTCACATCATGAAGCCGCCGCCGCAGACGATCGTCTGGCCGCTGATGTAGTTGGACTCGGGGGTGCAGAAGAGGAACACCGCGCCGGCCGCCTCGTCGGGCGTGCCGCCACGGCCCAGCGGCACCATCCGCTCGACCGCCTGCAGGAGGTCCGGGTTGACGCCGACGTCGATCTGCCGCCCGGCGACATCGATCGCGGCGCCGGCGGCGGTCGCCTGCGTGAGCCGGGTGCGGATGAGGCCGAACGCGACGCAGTTGACGTTGACCTTGTAGCGCCCCCATTCCTTCGCCAGCGTCGCCGTGAGGCCGATGACGCCGGCCTTCGCCGCCGCGTAGTTGGACTGGCCGGCATTGCCGCCGATGCCGGCGAGCGACGAGATGTTCACGACCTTGCGGTAGACGTCGAGCCCGGCCTCGGCTTCCTTCCGGCTCGCCTGACGGATGAAGCCGGCTGCGGCGCGCAGGATCCGGAACGGCGCGGTCAGGTGCACGTCGAGCATCGCGTGCCACTGCTCGTCGGTCATCTTCTGGATCACGTTGTCCCAAGTGTAGCCGGCGTTGTTGACGATGATGTCGAGTCCCTTGTAGCGGCCGACCGCGGTGCCGACGAAGCGCTCGGCGAAGTCGGGCGCGGTGACGCTGCCGGGGCAGGCGGTCGCTTCCCCGCCCGCCGCCCGGATCGCCGCCGCGGTCTCCTGTGCGGGGCCGTCGTCGAGGTCGTTGACCACGACCCGCGCGCCCTCGGCCGCGAGCTTGACCGCGATCGCGCGGCCGATGCCGCGTCCCGAGCCCGAAACCAGCGCCACCTTGCCCTCGAGCTTCATCGTCAGCTCCCTGCTGCAATCGATCGGGGCGCGAGCGGCAGGGCGACCTGCGCCTCGCCCTGCACCTTGCGCTCGCCGTACTGGTTGGTGACCTCGAGCTCGACCCGGAGCAGGACCTCCGTGCCGTCCTCGCGGCGTTCGACGACGCGGCCCCGGCAGGTGAGCGCGTTGCCGAGGTGCGCGATGCCCACGAAACGGGCCGAGAGCTCGCGAATCGCTGGCTGCGGCACCCAGCGGGTCAGCAGCCGGCCGAGCCACGCCATCGACAGCATCCCGTGCGCGATGACGTCCGGCATGCCGGCGCGCCGGGCGCAGTCGATGTCGATGTGGATCGGGTTGTGGTCGCCCGAAGCCCCGGCGAAGAGCGCCAGCGTCGCCCGGTCGAGCGGGCGCAGCGCGAGCTCGGGCAGCCGGTCGCCGACAGCGGCGTTGCAGGGGTCCGGAAGTCGCATGGCGCGGGGTGTCATGTCCGGGGGGAGTCGCGGTTGGTGCGCGGCGTTGGCGGAGGCGCCCCTTCAGGTTGCGCCCGGCGGATTGCGCACGACGATGACCGAGCGCATCGTTGCCACCTCGGTGCCGTGCTGGTTGGTCGCCGTCGACTCCTTGACGATGAACTCCAGCGCGCCGCTGCGACGGGCGTAGATGTCGGCGACCCGGGAGCGCACGGTCACCGTGTCGCCGGCGCACACGGGGGCAAAGTACCGGAACGCCTGCTCGCCGTGGAGGATGCGCGCGAGGGGCACGCCCATCTCGTCGAGCATCGACACCACCGTCCGGCTGTCGAGCTCGGCGGCGAAGATGAACGTCGGCGGCGCGGGCAGCGCCGGGTAGCCGGCAGCGCGCGCGGCGGTCTCGTCGGTGTAGACCGGATCGGTCTCGCCGATCGCCTGCGCGAAGAAGACAAGCCGCCCCTTCTCGACGTCGAGGACCGACGGGGCGAGCTCCCGGCCGATGTGGCTGCGATCGATCATCGGCGGCGCGGCGTCCGGTCGCGTCAATCGCCGCGGTACAGCGTCACCACCGCGGCGCCGCCGAGACCGAGGTTGTGCTGCAGCGCGACGCGCGCGCCGGCGACCTGCCGCGCCCCGGCGTTGCCGCGCAGCTGCTGGGTGAGCTCGAAGCACTGCGCGAGCCCGGTCGCGCCGAGCGGGTGACCCTTGGACAGGAGTCCGCCGGACGGATTGGTCACGACCTTGCCGCCGTAGGTGTTGTCGCCGTCGGCGACGAACTTCTCGGCACCGCCTTCCGGGCACAGCCGCAGCGCCTCGTAGCTGATGAGTTCGTTCTGCGCGAAGCAGTCGTGCAGCTCGACGACGTCGACGTCCTCGGGGCCGATGCCGGCGGCGGCGTAGACCCGGTCGGCGGCGATGCGCGCCATGTCGTAGCCGACCAGGCGCATCATGTCGTGTGCCTCGAACGTGCTCGGGGTGTCGGTCGTCATCGCCTGCGCGGCGATGCGCACCGGCAGCTTCATTCCGTGCCGGCGCGCGAAGGCGCCCGAGACGAGTATCGTCGCGGCGGCGCCGCAGGTCGGCGGGCAGGCCATCAGCCGCGTCATCACGCCGGGGATCAGCATCGGCGAGGCCATCACGTCGTCGACGCTCACCTCCTTGCGGAACAGCGCCAGCGGATTGTTGACGGCGTGGCGGCTCGCCTTGGCGCGGATCCGAGCGAAGGTCTCGAGGCGCGTGCCGTACTTCTGCATGTGCGCGAGGCCGGCGCCGCCGAAGTAGCGCAGCGCGAGCGGCACGTCGGGCATGCCGACCAGCGCCGCAGTTTCGTCGTTGAAGCGGTCGAACGGCGACGGGCGGTCGGTGTACTTCTCGCCGATGGCGCCCGGCGCCATCTGCTCGAAGCCCACCGCCAGCGCGCACTCGACGGCGCCGGCCGCCACCGCCTGGCGCGCGAGGAACAGCGCGGTCGACCCGGTCGAGCAATTGTTGTTGACATTGACGACCGGGATTCCGGTCATGCCGACCTCGTAGAGCGCGCGCTGCCCGCAGGTCGAATCGCCGTAGACGTAGCCGGCGTAGGCCTGCTCGACGTCGCCGTAGGCGAGCCCGGCGTCGGCGAGCGCCGCGCGCACGGCGCCGGCAGCCATCACATCGTAGGATTCGGAGGCACCGGGTTTGGCGAAGGGGATCATCCCGACGCCGGCGACATGGACTTCGTTGCTCATGGGAGGGCTCCTCTGCACCTTCCATTGTAAGACGGGCTGCGCGGGGCGTCCTGCCCGCGGTGTGCTGCGTCGAAGCGTCGCGGCCTCGCGCCCGCGGCACGTTCGCAGCCTGTCGGGCTTAGGTCATCGTAGCGAGCCGGGTGGGAAAGCGAGGACAGATTTTCCCGATTTCGAGGCACATGGCGGGACCATGTAACGAGAAATCGGGGAAATATGGACCGCTGTCCTACCGGCGCAGTAGGTGAACCCTATGTCCGACAGGCTGCTACAGCCAGCGCTTGTGGCGGAAGTACGCGACCATGCCGACGACGACGCAGGCCATCGCTGCCAGCGAGATCCAGAATCCGTAGGGGCCGTGCAGGCCGGGGATGAATTCGAAGTTCATCCCGAAGATGCCGGTGATGAGCGTCAGCGGCATGAAGATGGCGGTGATCAGCGTCAGGAGCCGCATGATGTCGGTGGTGCGGTGGCTCATTGCGGCGAAGTAGAGCTGCACCGCCGACTCCGCCTGGCTCTCGATCGTCCGTGCGTGGTTGAGCACCCGTTCGATGTGCTCGACGATGTCGGTGAAGCGTGCGTTCATCGCCTGCGACAGGTCGGCGATCCGGTAGTCGCGCCACTCCTGGATCGCATCGCGCTGCTCCTCGGAGAGGTTCTGCAGCACCCGGATCTGGCGGCGGCTGTCGAGCAGCTTCGCCCAGTCGTGGAAAGGCTTGCGCGGATCGAGCAGCTGGCGCTGCATGTTGTCGAGCCGCTCGGCGAGCGGCTGGCGCAGGTCGAGGTAGTGGTCGACCATCGCCGAGAGGAGGCGCTGCATCAGGTCGTCCGGGCTCTGCGGCGCCTTGCCGGGCTGGTTGACGAAGCGCGACTTCACCTGCGCGACCGACCGGCTGTCGGTGGGGCGGACGGTGACGAGCAGGCGTTCGAAGTTGAGGAACGTCGTCGGCCGGGTGACGATTTCGTCGGTGGTCGAGGCCGGCGAGAGGCCCCGGAACACGACGATCTCGTAGGTGTCGGTGCTGTCGAAGGACGACGGGTGCGCCGTGTTCTTCGCGTCGGCGACGTGGACGTCGAAGAGGTGCACGCCGGTGAGCCGCAGGACCTCGGCCTGCAACCCGGCGACCTCGTCGTGGTGGAGGTCGAGCCAGGCGAAGCCCTCGCCGGGCAGGCCGGCGTCGCTCGCCAGCGGCGAGGCTGCCTTGCCGGGCTCGATTTTCCAGAGTTCCATGGGGTCCCCTTGCGGCGGCGTCCGCGGTCCGGCATGCCGCCGATCCGTGGCGGGGGCGGTCCGACGCCCCGCGCGTCCGCGAGTATTGGGGGTCGGGCCGCCCGGGTCAATCGCGCCCGGAACGGCGCCGGCCGCGGTCAGCAGCGGCTCTGGATCGCCTCGATGTAGCCGATCATCCCGGTCTGGATGCTCGCGGCGTTGCCCTCGTCGGTGTCGATGTGCATCGCCAGCCGGTAGCCCGGGTTGACCCGAACGACGACGTCGCCGAACACCAGCCCGCGGTCGCCTTCGATGCGCACGCGCACCACGTAGCGGTCGCGCAGGCGGAAGCGGCGGGCGTCCTCGGGCGTCATGTGGATGTGCCGCTGCGCGCAGATCACGCCGCGGTCGATCGTCGCCGTGCCGTGCGGTCCCTGCAGCGTGATCCCCGGGGTGCCGACGAGGTCGCCGGACTCGCGGATCGGCGGGTTGACGCCGACCTTGAACTGCTCGGTCATCGCGATCTCGACCTGGGTTTCCTTGCGCGTCGGGCCGAGGACCCGGACGCCGGTGATCCGGCCCTTGGGCCCGATCAGGTCGACCTTCTCGGCGCAGGCGAACTGGCCCGGTTGCGACAGCTCGGCCTCCGGCGTGAGCTTGTGCCCGGGGCCGAACAGCCGCTCGACGTCCGTCTGCGCCAGGTGGACGTGGTGCGCCGACACCTCGATCGGGATCGGCGCGTCCTTCTCGCTGCCCTTGATCGCGACGCTGATCTGGTCGCGCTCGATCGCGCGCAGCGTCTCCCAGGCGAGCAGGCGCTCGTCGTTGTTGGCGATGACCAGGATCTTCACCGGCGAGTCGTCGGTGGAGATCACCGCGTGCGACTCCAGCGGGCCGAGGCTGCGGTTCTTCGCCTCGTCGAGCTTGATGCCCATCCAGTTGAGACCCTGGCAGGCGAGGCTGCGCACCGTCGGGCTCGTCTCGCCGACGCTGCCGGTGAACGCCAGCACGTCGACCCCGCCCATCGCCGCGACGTAGGCGCCGATGTTCTTGCGGATCTGGTAGCAGAACGCCTTGTGCGCGAGCAACGCCCGGTGGTGGCCCTCGTCGGCCGCCTGCTCGATCTCGGCGATGTCGGAGGAGATTCCCGACAGCCCCTTGAGGCCGCTCTCGGAATTGACCAGCCGCGACAGCTCGTCGGGCCCGAGCTTGTAGTGCTCCATCAGGTGGATCATCACCGCCGGATCGAGGCTGCCGGACCGGGTGGCCATGATGAGGCCGTCCGACGGCGTCATCCCCATCGTCGTGTCGACGCTGCGGCCGTGGTCGATCGCGCAAAGCGACGCGCCGACGCCGAGGTGGCAGGAGATGATCTCGAGCTCGCCGAGCGGCCGGCGGGCGATCTCCGCGGCCTTGAGCGAGACGTAGCGGTGCGAGGTCCCGTGGAAGCCGTAGCGACGGATGCCCTCCTTCTTGTAATAGTCGTAGGGCAGGCCGTAGAGGTACGCGTAGGTGGGCAGCGTCTGGTGGAACGCGGTGTCGAACACCGCGACGTGCGGGATCGCGGGGAACGACTTCATCGCCGCGCGGATGCCCTCCAGGTTGACGGGGCTGTGCTGCGGTGCGAACACCGCCAGCGCCTCGACGTCGGCGATCACCGACGGGGTGATCACCGCAGCGCTGGAGAACTTGTTCCCGCCGTGGGCGACACGGTGGCCGACGGCGATGACGTCGTGCGGCGCGAACTGGTAGCGCGGCTCGAGCGCCTGCAGCCACTCGAACAGGGCGTCGAAAAACCGGCCGGGCGGCACCGCCGCGACGTCCTGCGCCGTCGCCACCCCCCCGGCGACCAGCCGGATCCTGGCGCCGCCGTCCGCGCGGTGCTCGACCACGCCGCGGACGTTGAGGCGCTCGTCCTGCGTGTCGTGCACGCCGAACCGGACCTGGGTGATGCCGAAGTTGACCGCCAGGATCTTGCCGGGGTCGTCGGTCTTGATACTGAGGAGGTACGGATCTTCCGGGCCGGGGACCGTCCCGGCGGCGGCGGGATCGGTCGACTGGGAGCGGGCGCGCTCCGCCAGCAGCTTGCTGAGCCGGGCGATCGCCTTGGGCTGGGTGAGGAGGTGCGAGGCGAAGACCCCGGCGCCGATCTGGAGCACGAAGCACCGGTTGCCGGCGACGACGTTGGCCGCGTGCGGATCGCCGGTCAGCATCGGCGCCTCGCCGAAGACGTCGCCGTCGTGGAGCTGCCCGACGGTCACGCGCCCGCCGGTGTTGTCGGGGATCGAGACCTCGGCGTGGCCGCTGACCAGCACCCCGAGGAAGAGGCCCGGGTCGCCGCACTCGACGATCGCCTCGTTGCCCTCGAACGTGCAGAGCTCAGACCCCGCGGTGATCTCCGCCACGACGGCGGGATCGAAACCTTCGAACAGCGGGACCTTGGTCAGCAGCAGGTTGGTGAGTTCGGTTTGGGTCATCGGGACGCTCTTCCCTGCCGCGACCGCCACCAGGCCGGCGCGTCGCCAGGGTGTTTTTCGACGGACGAAGATTAGCACGATGCTGCATCGCATCAGCACCGGAACAGCCAGGGTTGTTGCGTCCGCGCCACACCCCGGGGTGTCGCCTACAAAATGTGATTTATTACAATGAGTTGAAGATTGGTCGTCGGCCGTTTCCCCGAGGCCCGCACAAGGGGCGGAGAAGTGCCCTGATTGTGCGCTGCAGCATGCCGCGCCGACGCTGTTAGAATGGGTGCAATTTCAATGGCTGCCGCGAGACCAGCCGCGCAATCGGCGCGGGTTCCCCCGGCTTCCCCGACGACGACCGAACCCACCCCGCCACTGCGTTCCCCGCCAGCCAGCACGCGAGGGATGCGACCCGATCCGGCAGAGCCCCCGGCGCCCTGCCTCGCCTTGGCCGTCGACGGCTCCCCGCGGGAGCCGGGTGGGTCGCCTTGGCCGTGCAGCCCAGCGGCCGACCGCTCCCGGTAAACTGCCGCTCCGGCCGCGACCGGCCACCGGCACCCTCCGGTACGGCGCCGGGGGTGGGAACCGAAAGGACAACGACGCATGGAATCCGCCGTATCGATCGAGCACGCCAAGCACGCGATGATGGTCTTCGGGCTCATCCTGATGCTCGGGACGGTCAGTGGCCTCCTGGCCCGGCTGACCAAGGTCCCCGACGTCGTGATCTTCCTGCTGGCCGGCATGGCGGTGGGCCCGACCGGCTTCGGCTGGGTCGACATCGCGGCGACCTCGGAGCTCAACCAGCTGATCCTGATCTTCGGTTCGTCCTACATCCTGTTCGACGGCGGGGCGAGCCTGCGCTTCAAGGTGATGAAGGAGGTCTGGATCACCGTCGCGGTGATCTCGACCGTCGGCGTGCTGATCACGGCGGCGATCACCGGCTACGCCGCCCGCGAGATCCTTGGCGTGCCGCTGATCGTCGCGCTGCTGCTGGGCGCCACCCTTGCCTCGACCGACCCGGCGACGCTGGTCCCGATCTTCAAGCAGGTGCGGATCAAGGACCGGGTCGCGCAGACGATCATGAGCGAGTCGGCATTCAACGATGCGATGGGCGCGATCGTCACCTTCACGGTGCTCGCCATCGCGATGGGGCAGGCCACGTTCTCCGTGGGCGCCTCGCTGCTCGAGCTCGGCTGGCAGACGGGCGTGGGCATCGGCGCCGGCGCGGTGCTGGGCTTCGTCGCCGCCGCGGTGATCGCGCACGAGAAGTACGGCTTTCTCGCCGACTACTCGCGGCTGGTGACCCTGATGGCGGTGATCGCCGCCTACATCGGCGCCGACGGCCTGCACGCCAGCGGCTTCATGGCGGTGTTCGTGTTCGGCATGATGCTGGGCAACATGGAGTCGCTGGGCTTCGCCGTCGGCGAGCGCGAGCAGGAGGAGATGGAGGACTTCATTTCCACGACCGGGCTCATCATGCGCATGTTCATCTTCGTGATGCTGGGCTCGCAGGTCGACTTCGGCCTGATGGGCAAGTACGCGATCGGCGGCGCGATGGTGGTGGCGGTGCTGATGTTCGTCGCCCGTCCGGTCACCGTGTTCGCCTGCGCGCTCGTCGACCGCCGGGCGCGCTGGTCGTTCAAGGAAATGCTGTTCATGTGCTGGACGCGGGAAACCGGCGTGATCCCCGCGGCGCTCGCCGGCATGCTGGTGGGCATGAAGGCGCCGGGTGCCGAGATGATCGCGTCGGTGACGTTCGTCGCGATCCTGATGACCATCCTGATCCAGGCAACGACGACCAAGTGGCTGGGTGCCAAGCTCGGCCTTCTGCATCCCGAGCCGTACTGACGCCCCACACGGGCGATCGCGAGCCGCGCCGCGCACAGTGGCCGGAGCTTCGTGCAGAATGGGCGGCCGCCGGGCCCCGTGCCCGGCGGCGCGCGACGGCGACGCCGGCGCGGCCGTCCCGGGCCGCGCTCGCGGTCCGCCACCGCGCGGCCCGCCGATCCGACCGACGCCCCGCGACCTTGGAGTCCATCATTCCGCGCCCTGCGCCCCTGGAAACCGCGGGGGATTCCGGCTCGCGCATTCGCCGGCAGCGGGCGCCGCCGCCCCGCCTGCACACGCTCGCCGCGCT
>DATIUK010000151.1:0-14815 GCA_035466885.1 Casimicrobiaceae bacterium | reverse complement strand
CGCATCGCGCCCACGCCCGCGGAGCTCGCGGCGCACGAGGCGTACCTCGCGGCGCTCGACGAGGAGATCAAGGGGCGCTGCCTGTGGCGCAGCCAGGTCGATGGGGCTGGCTGACCAGGTGGGGATGAGCCGCCAGCGCCGGTCCGCCGGTCGCGTCATCAACCTGTCACAGAGGACGGGCATCGTGCACGGTCGGGTCGCGGTGCCTCACACCCGCCGCCCGCAGCCGATTCGATGAAAGCCGCCGCCACGCTGCTCAATCGCGAGCTTTCGCTGCTGGCGTTCAATCGCCGCGTGCTGTCGCTGGCCGCGGACGGCGACGTCCCGCTGCTCGAGCGCCTGCGGTTCCTCTGCATCCTCGGCAGCAATCTCGACGAGTTCTTCGAGATCCGGGTCGCCGGCATCAAGGAACAGCTGCGCAGCGGGCACGCGCCCGCCGGCATGACGGCACCGGCGGCGCGGGCGCTGTTGCGCCAGATCGGCGTCGAGGTCCGGGCGCTGATCGCCGAGCAGTACCGGCTGCTGAACGACGACGTGTTGCCGGCCCTGGCGCGCAAGCGCGTCCACCTGGTCCGCCGGACCGACTTTTCCGCCGCCGAGCGCGAGTGGGTCGCCCGCGCCTACGAGCGCGACGTCCGGCCGTTGCTGACGCCGATCGGTCTCGATCCGGCGCATCCGTTTCCGCAGGTCGTCAACAAGAGCCTCAACTTCATCGTCGAGCTCGCCGGCAACGATGCCTTCGGCCGCGAGACGTCGAACGCGATCGTCAAGGCCCCGCGGGTCCTGCCGCGGCTGATGAAGCTGCCTCCCACCGTCTCGGGCAACGACCACTCGTTCGTCATGCTGTCGTCGGTGATCCATGCCCATCTGGACACGCTGTTCCCCGGCCGCCGCGTCGTCAACTACGCGCAGTTCCGCGTCACCCGTGACGCCGACCTGTGGATCGACGAGGAGGAGGTCAAGAACCTGCGCCAGGCGCTGCAGGGCGAGCTCGTCCAGCGCCACTACGGCGCCGCGGTCCGCCTTGAGGTGCCGACGAGCTGCCCCGAACGCCTGGCGTCATTCCTGTTGCAGCAGTTCGAGCTCACCGAGGACGACCTCTACCGCTGCGACGGCCCGGTCAACATCGCGCGGCTGGCCGCGCTGATCGACGACGTCGTCCTGGACGAGCTCAAGTACGAGCCGTTCGAGCCGGGAATTCCGGCCGCGCTGCGCCGCGAGCCGGACATCCTCGCCGCGATCCGTGCCGGCGACATCCTGCTGCACCATCCCTACCAGTCGTTCGAGCCGGTCGTCGAGTTCATCCGCCGTGCCGCCAGCGATCCGGACGTCCTGTCGATCAAGCAGACGGTCTACCGCACCGGCGTCAACTCGGTGCTGATGGAGGCGCTGATCGAGGCTGCGCGCTGCGGCAAGGAGGTCACCGTCGTCATCGAACTGATGGCGCGCTTCGACGAGGAGACGAACATCAACTGGGCGGGCCGGCTCGAGCAGGCCGGCGCCCAGGTCGTCTACGGGGTGTTCGGGCTCAAGACCCACGCCAAGCTCGCCCTGCTGTTGCGCCGGGAAAGCGACCGGCGCGGCCGGGTGCGCCTGGTCCGGTACGCCCACCTCGGCACCGGCAACTACCACCCGCGGACGACGCGCCTGTACACCGACTTCGGGCTCCTGACCTGCGATCCCGTCGTCTGCGCCGACGTCGAGGCCGTGTTCATGCACATCACCAGTCTCGCGCGGGCGGAACGCCTGCACCGGCTGCTGCTGGCGCCGTTCACGATGCACCGGCAGGTGATCGCCAGGATCCGCCGGGAAATCCGGCACGCCCGCGCCGGAAAGCCGGCCTGCATCATGGCCAAGATGAACGCGCTGGTCGAGGAGGGCGTGATCCGCGCGCTCTACGCGGCGTCGCAGGCCGGCGTGCGTATCGACCTCGTCGTCCGTGGCGCCTGCGCGCTGCGGCCCGGCGTGCCGGGCCTGTCGGACAACATCCGCGTGCGCTCGATCCTCGGCCGTTTCCTCGAGCACCACCGCGTCTGGTACTTCGCCAACGACGGCGATCCCGACGTCTGGCTGTCGTCGGCCGACTGGATGGGACGCAACCTGTTCAAACGGATCGAAGTGGCGTTCCCGGTGCGCGATGCCGCGCTGAAGCGCCGCGTCGTCGAGGAGGGACTGCTGCGCTATCTCGGCGACAACCGCGACGCCTGGGCGCTGCAGGCCGACGGCCAGTGGACCAAGCTGCGCATCCGGCGCGGCGCAAAGCCGAAGAGCGCGCAGTCCGGACTGCTGGAACTGCTCGCCGCGCCGCGGGCCGAGTCCCCGCGGGAACAGCGCGATACGACGCGGCGCAAGTCGGCGCGCGGGCGCCAGTCCCGGTAACATCGAGCGAATGGAGGCATCATGGACCTGATTCTCTGGCGACACGCCGAAGCCGAGCCCGGTGAGCCCGACCTCGGGCGGCGCCTGACGGCCAAGGGCCACAAGCAGGCCGAGCGCGTCGGCAAGTGGCTCGACGGCCACCTGCCGCAGACGGCCCGCATCCTGGTCTCGCCCGCCGACCGGGCGCAGGAGACCGCACTGGCGTTGAAGCGCAAGTTCAAGACGGTCGACGCGCTGGCGCCCGGCGCGGAGGTGGCAGCGGTGCTCGCTGCCGCGGGCTGGCCCGACGCGCGCGACCCCGTCGTCGTGGTCGGGCACCAGCCGACGTTCGGCTCGGTCGCGTCGTTCCTGCTGGCCGGCGAGGAGGCGTACTGGTCGGTCAAGAAGGGCGCGGTCTGGTGGCTCAGCAACCGCGACCGCCTCGGCAACGCGAGCGTGGTCCTGCGCGTGGTGATCGGGCCGGACTTCGTCTGAAAAGTGGGGTCAGACTCGACTTTCTCACGCAAAATGAACGCAAACCTCGTTCTTGCCGAAAGTCGAGTCTGATCCCACTTCCTAGGTCCCTGCCGTGTCCGACGACGACTTCCACCCCTGCAGTTTCGTGATCTTCGGTGCCACGGGGCACCTGGCGGCGACCAAGCTCCTGCCCGCGCTCTACCACCTCGAGGCCGCGGGACGATTGCCCGCGGTGACCAACTTCATCGCCTACGCGCGCCGCGACTGGGACGATGCGGCCTGGCTCGCGCACGTCGACCGGACGTTGCGCGAGCGGCTCGGCGAGGACATCGATCCGGACGTGGCCGCGCGCTGCAGGCGCCGCCTCTCGTACGTGCAGGGCGACCTGCGCGACGTCGAGGGCTACCGGCGGCTCCTCGCCGAGATCGGCAAGCCCAAGACCGGCGTGTGCTCGAACCTCGTCTACTACCTCGCGATCAAGCCGGCCGAGTTCGCGAGCGTGGTCGAGAACCTCGCCGCCGTCGGCCTCAACCGCCCGCGCGGCCTGCATCGCCTCGTGGTCGAGAAGCCGTTCGGCGAGGACCTCGCCAGCGCGCAGGCGTTGAACCGCCTGCTGCACCAGCACTTCGACGAGCACCAGATCTTCCGCATCGACCACTACCTCGGCAAGGAGACGGTGCAGAACCTGCTCGTGTTCCGCTTCGCCAACCTGCTGATCGAGCCGCTGTGGAACCGCAGCTACATCGACCACGTGCAGATCACCGTCGCCGAGCGCGCCGGCGTCGAGACGCGCGCCGACTATTACGACCACGTCGGGGCGCTGCGCGACATGCTGCAGAACCACATGATGCAGGTACTGGCGCTGGTGGCGATGGAACCGCCACCGGCGATGGAGGCCGATGCGCTGCGCGACGAGAAGGTGAAGGTGCTGCGCAGCATCCGCCCGATCGAGCGCCAGGCGCTGGCCGGGCAGGCGCTGCGGGCGCGCTACGCCGCCGGCAACGTCGACGGCCGCGCCGAGCGCGGCTATCTCGACGAGCCGGGCGTCGCCGCGGCGAGCACCACCGAGACGTACGCGGCGGTGCGGCTGATGATCGACAACTGGCGATGGCGCGGCGTTCCGTTCTACCTGCGCACCGGCAAGCGGATGGCGTGCCAGCGCTCGACGGTCGCGATCCGCTTCCGTCCGGTCCCGCAGCAGCTCTTCCGCCACGCGGCGTTCGGCGGCGCGGAGCCGAACTGGATCGTGCTCGAGCTGCAGCCGAACGAGGCGATGAACATCGAGGTGCACGCACGGCAGCCGGGACACGGCCTCAATACCCGGATGGTCCGGATGAACGCCGGCTACCGCGGCGACGGCGAGCGCCCGATCGACGCCTACGAGGCGCTGCTGGAGGAGGTCGTCCGGGGCGACGCCACCAACTTCATCCGCTTCGACGAGGTCGAGTGGGCGTGGCGGGTGGTCGACCCGATCCTCGCCGGCTGGGAGGCGGGACACGAGCCCGTCCACAGCTATCCGGCAGGGAGCTTCGGGCCGGACGCGGCGACCCACCTGTTCGAGCACGACTACCAGCGCTGGCGCGACGACGCGCAGGATTGAGCTGCGCGGCGCGGCGCCGCGGCGGACGCTGCGTCAGCGCCAGGCGAATCCCTGGGCTTTCCACTCGGCGCGTTCCTTCTCCAGGACGTGCGCGGTGAGCGGGTGGGACTTGAGCCATGCCGCCGGGATCTCCACCCGGTAGCCGGCCGCGGCACGGACGCGGATGCGCGGCGCTTCGATCGGCTGCCGCGCGTGGTGGAACAGCACGGCCAGACGCAGCGCCAGGAGCTGGGCGCGAAAGACCGGGCCGCCGAGCGCGGTCGCCATCTTGGCGAGACTGCCGCGGCAACCCAGCACCAGGGCGGCCACCTCGCTCTGCTCGCCCGCCGAGAAGCCCGGCATGTCGGCGTTCTGCAGTATGTACGCGCCGTGCTTGTGGAACCCGGTGTGCGAAACCGAGAAGCCCGTCTCGTGCAGCAGCGCGGCCCAGTCGAGGCGCTGCGCAGGTCCGGGATCGGAGCCCGCGACCAGCGCGCCGAAGATCGACTGCGCCATCGCCGCGACCCGTCCGGCGTGCTCGCGATCGACGCGCCAGCGCGTCTGGAACTGATCGACGGTCGCCGTGCGGACGTCGCGCTGGATCCGGCGGCCGAGGAGGTCGTAGAGGACGCCCAGGCGCAGCGCACCGCCAACCGGGTTGATCCGGTCGGCGGCGAGCTCTTCCATCGCCGCCGCCATGACGGCGAGCCCGCCCGCGAGCACCGGCGCGCGCTCGGGTTTGAGCGCAGCCAGCGCCAGGCGGCGGATGTGTCCCGCCGCGATCATGCGCTTGCGCAGGCGCAGGAGTCCGTCCCGCGTGATGCCGGCAGGCGAGAAGCCGTTCTGCTCGAGGATTTCGGCCAGCGCCAACGCGGTTCCGGACGACGCGTACGCCGCGGTCCAGTGGCTGCTGTTGAAGTCACGCGCGATCGCCTCGACCTCGGCGCGGGCGACGGTGTCCGCTGCCGCGAACGCGGCTGCCGACAGCGCGCCGTCGCGGAAGAAGCGCTGCGTCATGCCGACGCAGCCCATCTTGAGCGAGTCCATCCGCAGCGGATCCATGCCGCGGCCGACGATGAACTCGGTCGAGCCGCCGCCGATGTCGATGACCAGCCGCGGCTCGCTCGCGGGCGGCAGCACGTGCGCGACGCCGAGGTAGATGAGCCGCGCCTCCTCGTAGCCGGTGATGATGTCGATCGGGTGGCCGAGGGCGCGCTCGGCCTGGGGCAGGAAATCCGCGGCGTTCTTCGCCACCCTCAGCGCGTTGGTGCCCACGGCGCGCACCGCCGACGGGTGGATGCCCCGCAGGCGCTCGGCGAAGCGGGCGAGGCAGGCGAGCGCCGCCCGTCGAGTTTCGGCCCGCAGGTTGCCGTTGGCGTCGATGCCCGCGCCCAGCCGCAGGTTCTCGCGAATGGTGTCCAGCCGGAACACCTGGTCGCCCTCGACGCGACCGACCTCCAGCCGGAAGCTGTTGGACCCCATGTCGACGACGGCGAGCGTCGTGGCGGTGAGCGGCGTGCGCGGCATGATGCGGGCGAGATTAGCAGATTCCGGCGCGTGCGGACCGGCGCCTTCGGGGCGACGCGGGGGGGATCGCTTCGATTTCTGCTACCCTCGCGGGTTGCCCTCGATCGAGCAGCATCGCCATGGCCATCGACTACTTGCAGAAGATCCTCACCGCCCGCGTCTACGACGTCGCCGTCGAGACGCCGCTGGAGCTCGCGCCGACGCTGTCCGCGCGCCTTCGCAACCGGGTGCTGCTGAAGCGCGAGGACCAGCAGCCGGTGTTCTCGTTCAAGCTGCGCGGCGCCTACAACAAGATGGCGCATCTCACCGCAGCCGAGCGCGGCCGCGGGGTCATCGCCGCGTCGGCCGGCAACCACGCGCAGGGGGTGGCGCTCGCCGCGCAGAAGCTCGGCTGCAAGGCGACGATCGTGATGCCGGTGACCACGCCGCAGATCAAGATCGCCGCCGTCGAGGCGCGCGGGGCGAAGGTCGTGCTCCACGGTGACTCTTACAGCGACGCCTACGCCCGCGCCCTCGAGCTGCAGCAGGAGTCGCAGGCCACGTTCGTCCACCCCTACGACGATCCGGACGTGATCGCCGGGCAGGGGACGATCGGGATGGAGATCCTGCGCCAGTGCCAGGCGCCGATCGACGCCATCTTCGTCGCCGTCGGCGGCGGCGGCCTCATCAGCGGCATCGCATCGTACGTCAAGCGCGTGCGGCCCGAGATCAAGGTCATCGGCGTGCAGCCGGTCGACTCCGACGCCATGACCCGCTCGCTCGCGGCCAGGCGGCGGGTCAAGCTGCCGCACGTGGGCCTGTTTGCCGACGGGGTCGCGGTCAAGCAGGTCGGCGTCGAGACCTTCCGCATCGTCCGGCAGCTGGTCGACGACATGATCCTCGTCGACACCGACGCCACCTGCGCGGCGCTGAAGGACGTTTTCGAGGACACGCGCTCGATCCTCGAGCCCGCCGGTGCGCTGGCGATCGCGGGCGTCAAGGCGTGGTGCGAGCGGCACCGCGCGACCGACCGCACCTTCGTGGCGATCGCCTGCGGCGCGAACATGAACTTCGACCGGCTCCGCTTCGTCGCCGAGCGCGCGGAACTCGGCGAAAAACGCGAGGCGATCCTCGCGGTGTCGATCCCCGAGCGGCCCGGCAGCTTCCGCGAGTTCTGCGAGCTGCTCGGCAAGCGGTCGGTCACCGAGTTCAACTACCGCTACGGCGACCCGAGCGTCGCGCACATCTTCGTCGGCATCGAGGTTGGCAACGCCCGCGAGACGGCCGACCTGCTGCGCGAGTTCCGGCGGCGCGGGATCGAGGCCTACGACCTGTCCGACAACGAGATGGCGAAGCTGCACGTCCGCCACATGGTCGGCGGCCACGCGCCGCAGGCGAAGAACGAGACCCTGTTCCGGTTCGAGTTCCCGGAGCGCCCGGGGGCGCTGATGCAGTTCCTGTCCAGCATGAGCCGCGGCTGGAACATCAGCCTGTTCCACTATCGCAACCACGGCGCCGACTACGGGCGGGTGCTGGTCGGCATGCAGGTGCCGCCGGCGGACAAGGCCGAGCTCCGGGCGTTCCTCGCCAACCTCGGCTACGACCACGTCGACGAGACTGCCAATCCGGCGTACCGGATGTTCCTCGGGCGCTGACCGGTCGCGGGGCCCTGGTCCGCCGGCGCCGGTCATCCTGTGCCGTACAGCGTCGGTCGTCGT
The DNA here is from genome assembly GCA_035466885.1 of Casimicrobiaceae bacterium. Taxonomy (GTDB): domain Bacteria; phylum Pseudomonadota; class Gammaproteobacteria; order Burkholderiales; family Casimicrobiaceae; genus CAIWHR01. The sequence continues at coordinate 7,177 of DATIUK010000151.1, read as the reverse complement.
GCCCGCGGGTGCGGGAGGGAGAAAATCGCCCCCGGCCGGCGTTTCCCTCGGCAATTCCCCTATGACAAGCAGGCGGCACGATTGTTGCTAAGGACAACTACGCCCGTGCCGTGGCACACTCGGTGCGGACAGGAATTGTGGCGCACAAGCCCGTGCGCCGAAGAGGAGACGGGGTTGACCGAGCAGAATTCGCTGTCGGGCGTCAAGGTGATGGTCATCGACGACTCGAACACCATCCGGCGCAGCGCCGAGATCTTCCTGCTGCAGGCCGGGTGCACGGTCATCCTGGCCGAGGACGGCTTCGACGCGCTGGCGAAGATCACCGACCACCAGCCGGACCTCGTGTTCGTGGACATCATGATGCCCCGTCTCGACGGCTACCAGACCTGCGCGCTGATCAAGAAGAACGCGCGTTTCCACACGATGCCGGTGGTGATGCTGTCGTCGAAGGACGGCCTGTTCGACCGCGCCCGCGGACGGATGGTCGGGTCCGACCAGTACCTCACCAAGCCGTTCACCAAGGAAAGCCTGCTGAAGGCGGTTTCGAACCACGTGACCCGCAGGACGCCATGAACACGAGCAGGCGCGACGCGCAGGGCAGCGCCGGCGACGGGGGATTGCCCGACCCCGCCGGAACGGCTCGCGCCCGCACCGCAACAGGTTGACATCGATGGCCATCAAGAAAATCCTCATCGTCGACGACTCGCCGACCGAGCGCCACGTCCTCAACGACATGCTGACCAAGGCCGGCTACGAGGTCGTGGCCAGCGACAACGGCGAGGACGCGATCCAGAAGGCGAAGCAGGTCCGCCCCGATCTCATCCTGATGGACGTCGTGATGCCCGGGCTCAACGGCTTCCAGGCGACCCGCGCGATCAGCCGCGACCCGGAGACGCGCACGATTCCGATCATCCTGTGCACGTCCAAGAGCCAGGAAACCGACAAGATCTGGGGCATGCGCCAAGGCGCGCGCGATTACGTGGTCAAGCCGGTCAACCGCGACGAACTGCTCGCCAAGATCGCTGCCGTGCGTTGACGCCGCACCACCGCCATCCCGACCACCGACCGCGACCGCTGATCCCCGCCCACCCGACTCCAGACACGCATGGCCCGCACTGCAAAACTCGACCTCCGTGCCTTCCAGCAGGAGCTCGCCACCCGTCTCGCGAGCAAGACCGCGGCGCAGGTCGAGTCGTCGCGGCTGGGATTGTCGTTCGGCGGTGGCAACTGGCTGATCCGGCTTTCCGACGCCGGGGAGGTCGTCGCAGTGCCGCCGATCGCCGCGGTGCCGCTGACCAAGCCCTGGTTCCTGGGCATCACGAACATCCGCGGCAACCTCCACGGCGTCATCGATTTCGCTGCGTTCTGCAGTCTTCCGGGCGGCGCGCCGGCCAAGGGCAGCGGCGGGCAGGCGCGGCTGATCCTGCTGGGGCCGCGGACCGGCGAGCTCAAGGCCGGCGTCGTCGTCGACCGGGTGATCGGGTTGCGCAACATCGCCGAGTTCGCGCCGGTCGCCGCCCGCGCCGACCCGCCGGCATGGTACGGCCAGCGCTGGATGGACGGCGACGGCGTCGCCTGGCAGGAGATCGATCTCACGCGGCTCGCGCGCGATCCGGCCTTCCTGCAGGTCGGCGTCTGAGGGAATCAAGGCACCGACATGGGAAGCGGATTCACGGCAATTGAGGAGCACGTCGCGCAGGCGACGCGTCATCCGGAGGAAACATGGCACTGAAACTGAAACTGCCGGGCGTGTTCGGCGACCAGGGCAACGCCGGCGCAGCGACCGTCGCGCTGGAGATGCCGACGACCCAGGTGCGCAAGAACGCGCCCGAGGGCTACGACCCGCTGGCGTCGGTGTCGATCATGGAGCAGCTGCGGACCGCGACGTCGGAGATGCGGGTCCCGCGCAAGCTGCCGCTGGTCGGCAATCTCCCGGTGCTGCAGCAGTTCCAGGTCCTCGGGGTCATGGCGCTGACGTTCCTGGTCTTCGCGGCGATCATGATGTTCCTCGAGAGCCGCAATGCGACCCAGCACAGCGCCGCCGCGGCGACCGCGACCGAGATGCAGATGCTCTCGCAACGCCTGGCCCGCGGGACCGCGCTCGCCGCCCAGGGGCAGGCCACCGCCTTCGCTGCGGTGAAGGACAGCCGCGACCGGTTCAAGGCCGACCTCAATGCGCTCATTGCCGGCGGCACCGTGCGGGGAGTCGACCTCGACGTCACGCAGGATCCCGCGACCTTCAAGATGCTGCAGGACATCCAGGCGCGCTGGGAGCGCGTCGACGCCAACGCCGGGCGCCTTCTCGACAACCAGCAGAGCCTCACGTCGCTGGCCAAGGGGCTGGAAGGCATCAACCAGGGCAACAACGGCATCCTGGAGCTCGCGCAGCAGGCCGCGCAGCAGGTCGGGCAGGCCGGCGGCAGCCTGCGCGAGATCGAGTACACGAACCAGCTCGCGGTGCTGTCGCAGCGGATCGCCAAGAACGCCAACGCGCTGGCCTCGTCCGACGAGATCGACCCCGAGGTGGCATTCCTGCTGGGCAAGGACGCGGGACCGACGCGCGAAATCCTGAACGGCCTCCTGAAGGGCAGCGACACGCTGCGGCTGTCGCCGCTGCGCAACGAGGAGGCGCGGGCGACGCTCGCCGAACTGTCGAAGCGGTTTGCCGTGTACGACGGCGGGGTGAACGCGATCCTGCAGAACATGAACCGCCTGGTCGCCGCCAAGCAGGCGGCGCGCGGCGTCAACGCCGAGTCCGAGGCGCTGCTCGCCGACACCACGCAGCTCGCCGCCGAGTACGAGAGCGGCGCGACCCCCCGCGGCTTCGCGCGCTGGGCGGCGGTCGCGTTCGGGCTGTTCGGCCTCGCCTGCCTGCTGCTGCTGGGCAAGGTGTTCCTCGACGACGCCCGGCTGCGCGCGTACGAGAGCGAGCACGAGAACAAGCGCAACCAGGAGGCGATCCTGCGGCTGCTGAACGAGATGGGCAATCTCGCCGACGGCGACCTCACCGTCCAGGCGTCGGTGACCGAGGACGTGACCGGCGCGATCGCCGACTCGATCAACTTCACCATCGAGGAGCTGCGCACGCTGGTCAAGGGCATCAACTCGGCGACCGACCAGGTGACGCAGGCGACGCAGGACGCGCAGGCGATCTCGCACCGGCTGTTCGAGGCTTCGCAGCGGCAGAGCCGCGAGATCCAGCAGGCGTCGGCCTCGGTGCTGCAGATGGCGCAGTCGATCGAGGAAGTCTCCGCGAGCGCCGTGCAGTCGGCGCGCGTGGCGCAGCAGTCGCTTGCCGCCGCGGAGAAGGGCGGACAGGCGGTGCAGAACCAGATCTCGGGCATGCACGAGATCCGCAGCCAGATCCAGGACACGTCGAAGCGGATCAAGCGCCTCGGGGAGTCCTCGCTCGAGATCGGCGAGATCGTCGAGCTCATCTCCGACATCACCGAGCAGACCAACGTGCTGGCGCTCAACGCGGCGATCCAGGCCGCGTCGGCCGGCGAGGCCGGACGCGGGTTCACCGTGGTGGCCGAGGAAGTCCAGCGGCTGGCGGAGCGCTCGGGCGAGGCGACCAAGCAGATCGAGGCGATCGTGAAGACGATTCAGTCCGACACCCAGGATGCGGTCGCCGCAATGGAGAAGTCGACCGTCGGCGTGGTCGAGGGAACCAAGCTCTCCGACGCGGCGGGCCAGGCGCTGGAGGAGATTCGCCGGGTGTCCGGCGAGCTCGCCGCGCTGATCGGCGGCATCTCGCAGCAGACGCAGAAGCAGTCCGACTCGGTGTCGGACGTCACGCGCGGGATGCAGGGGATCCTCCGTATCACCGAGGAGACCACCGAGGGGACGAAGCAGACCAACGTCTCGATCGCGCAACTCACCCGGCTCGCAGCCGAGCTCCGGAGCTCGGTGGCGGGGTTCAAGGTCTGACGCGATGAGCCGCAGGCCAACCGGCGCAGGACGCATTGAACCGGCGGCCGCGCCGCGGTGCGTCGTCTGCGCCGGCAGGAGGCGGGCGTCGAACAGGAGCGTCGCATAGTGGCGACCGAAACCACCCCCGACTTCGACCTCGGCCCGCTGTCCTGGGTCCAGGCGGAGATCGACCAGGCGCTCGGGCGCGGCCTGGAAGCCCTGTCCGCCTACCGCAAACCGCCTCACGACGCCGGCGCGCTGAAGCACGCACGCACGCACGTGCACCAGGCGGCCGGCGCGATCCAGATGGTCGGTCTCGAAGCCGTCGTCGCCTACACCGACGAGATCGAGCGGCAACTCGCCGGGCTCGACGACCTTGCCGACCCGGCCACGGGCGTGGCCGTCTGCGAGGCCGTGGACCGCGCCTGTCGCAAGCTGCAGATCTTCCTCGCCGAGGTCGTCAACGGAGCGCAGCCGGCGCCGCTGCGGCTGTTCCCCGAGTACGAGGCGATGCAGCGCGCACGCGGCATTCGTGTCGTGGCGCCGACGGACCTGTTCTATCCTGACCTGTCCACGCGGGCGCCCGCCCGCGAGGACGCGCACGAGGTGCCGCCGGCCAGGCTGCATTCGCACCTCGTCCGGCAGCGCCGTACCTACCAGCGGGGCCTGCTCGAGTGGCTGCGCGGCGAAGACGACGGCGCCGTCGCGATGCGCGAAGCCGTCGGCGCCATCGCCGATGCAACGACCTCGCCGCCGCTGCGTGCCTTCTGGTGGACGACCGGCGCCGTCTTCGACGCGGTGATCCACCACGGGCTCGACGCGGGCTTCGGCGTCAAGCAGCTCGCCGCGCGCATCGACCTGCAGGTCCGGCGAGTCGTCGAGGGTTCGGGCAAGGTGGCCGACCGGCTGCGGCGCGAGGTGCTCTACTACGTGGCGATCAGCGCGCCGGTGGTGCCGTCGGTGCAGGAGGTGCAGCGGGCGTTCCGGCTGGCTGCGCTCATCCCGTCGGCCGAAGTGATGAACGCCGACCTCGTCCGCCTGCAACCGCTGCTGCGCGAGGCGCGCGACCATCTTTCCGGCGCCAAGGACGCGTGGCTCAAGTTCACCTCGGGTCGCGCGGAGAACCTGCCCAGGCTCAAGCAGACGCTGGTCGCGGTGCACCGCATCGCCGCCGAGATCGGCAACGGCGCGCTGATGAAGCTCGCGTCGTCGCTGGTCGAGCGGCTGGACAAGTTCTCCGCCGGCGGCGTCCCCGAACCGCTCGCGATGGAGTACGCGACCGGCATGCTGCTCGCCGAGAACGCGTTCGAGAACTACACGAGCATGAGTGCCGACTTCCCGAAGCAGGTCGAGCTGATGCTGGAGCGGCTCGACGCCGCGCAGGCATCGCGCCCGATGCTGGACGGGGCGGCGGCGCCGCTGCTCGACGAGATGTCGCGCCGGGCGCAGGAGCGGCTGCTGCTCGCGCAGGTCTGCCGCGAGATCCAGGCCAACCTCCGGCACATCGAGCAGGTGCTCGACGCCTTCTTCCGCGACAACACCAAGCGCGCCGAGCTCGTTTCCCTGGCGAAGGACAGCCAGCAGATCCGGGGGGCGTTGCAGATGCTCGAGCTTGCCGCCGCCGATCAACTGCTGGCGCTGTGCCAGGCGCAGATCGAAGCGTACGCCGACCCGGAGGCGGCGGTGTCGTACGAGGACCTGGAACTCCTCGCGGAGTCGCTTTCCGGGCTGGGGTTCTACATCGAGGCCGTCGAGCAGCAGCGTCCCGACCGCGACCGGCTGATCGCGCCGTTGCTGGCGCGTCGCCTGGGCGAGGTGGCCGGCGTCAGCGAGGCCGTGCCGGCCGACTCGGCCGAGGCGGCGGTCGCCGAGCTCAGGGCCACGCTGCCGCGCCTGGTCGACGAGGTGCATCGCGCTCCTGCCGACGCTGCGGCGCGCGCGGCGCTCAAGTCCAAGCTGTCGGACCTCAGGAACGACGCCGAGCTGATCGGCGACGCCGAGCTGGCCGCGCAGGCGACATCCGCGCTGGCCGAGTTCGAGACCGGGGGCGCTGCCGCGCTGGCGGCGACGGTCACGGCGATGGTCGAGACCTCCGCGCCCGCGCCCGAGATCTCGGCCGAGACCCGGCGCCTGCTGGCAACCGACGCGACCGCGCTCGATGCCGAGCTCGTCGAGATCTACCTCGCCGAGGCCGACGAGGTGCTCGATTCGATTCGCGACCACCTTGCGGTGCTCACCGGCAACCAGGGCGATCGCGAAGCGTTGCGGACGATCCGTCGCGGCTTCCACACGCTGAAGGGCAGCGGCCGGATGGTCGGCCTGATGGATCTCGGCGAAGTCGCCTACGACGTCGAGAAGATCCACAACCGGCTGCTCGAGGAAGAGCGGCCGGTTACGCGGGCGGTCCTGCGGATGATCGAGACGGCCGAGAGCGACTTCCGGCAATGGGTGGGCGCGCTGTCCAGCACCGGGCGTGTCGTCGCCGATCCGGGGGCGTTGCATGCGGCGATTCGCACCGTCGAGTTCGAGCTTCCCGGTGGGCGCGAGTCGGTGCTGAAGCGTCCGGCGCCCGCGACCCCGGCTGTCGTTCCGGCCGGGCCCGTGCCGCCGGTGCCGCCGCAGGAGGCGCCAACGCCCGAGAGGCTCGTCACGACCAAGGAAGTCGACGAAGCCTCCGAGCCCGCGCCGGCCCCGTTGCCGGAGATCGCGTTTGCGCTCGACGCCCTTGCGCCGGACAAGTCCGCACCGGCAGCCGAGCCGCTCGAAACCTTCGAACTGCCGGAGCTCGGAAGCGCCGGCGCCGCTGCGGCGGTCACCCCGGTCATGGACTTCGGCAGCGACGAGTCGGATGCCGCGATCGAGTTCGTCCCGGGTGTTGAACCCGCAGCGCAACCTGGTCTGGAAGTCGAGCGGCGCGAAGCGGAACGGCTCGAGGCAGAGCGGCTCGAGGCAGAGCGGCTCGAAGCGGAACGGCTCGACGCGGAGCGCCTCGAAGCAGAGCGCCTCGAAGCCGAGCGACTCGAAGCGGAGCGACTCGAAGCGGAACGACTCGAAGCGGAACGGCTCGAAGCGGAACGGCTCGAAGCGGAACGGCTCGAGGCAGAGCGCCTCGAAGCGGAGCGCCTCGAGGCAGAGCGGCTCGAGGCAGAGCGGCTCGAAGCCGAGCGAATCGAAGCCGAGCGAATCGAAGCCGAGCGAATCGAAGCCGAGCGAATCGAAGCCGAGCGAATCGAAGCCGAGCGAATCGAAGCCGAGCGAATCGAAG
>DATIUK010000150.1:0-5467 GCA_035466885.1 Casimicrobiaceae bacterium | reverse complement strand
CCTGCGTCGTCAGCCGCTCGTCGACCTGCGTCACCGGGATGCCGAAGCGCCCCTCGAGCTGGCGGGCGAAGCGCTCCGCGCGGGCGGTCATCCCGTGCGCGGTGCCGTCCATGTGCAGCGGTCGGCCGACGATCAGCCGCTCGGGCCGCCATTCGTCGACGAGCGCACCGATGGCGGCGAAGCGCGCGGCGGCCGCCTCGACGGCGATGGTCGTCAGCGGATGCGCCACGCGCGTCACCCGGTTGCCCATCGCCACCCCGATCCGGCGGTCACCGAAATCGAAGGCGAGCAGCGTGCCCGGCTCGGCAGGTCGGCGGTTTCCATGCGGAGCCAAGGGTCAGGCGTGCCCGACAGCATCGGAAAGGCGCGAGAAGTCGATGCCGAGGAGGCGCATCGCCGCCGGCAAGCGATCCTCGGCCGGCAGGTCGAACACGACATCGGCGTCGGCGCCGACGGTCAGCCACGCGTTCTGAGCGATCTCCTGCTCGAGCTGCCCCGCCGACCAGCCGGCGTAACCGAGCGAGACGAAGAGGTCGCGCGGTCCCTCCCCGCGGCCGACCGCCTCGAGGATGTCCTTTGACGTGGTGAGCCCGACGTCGTCGGTCACCGCCAGCGTCGACTGCCAGTTGCCGAGCGGCCGGTGCAGCACGAAGCCGCGGTCGACCTGGACGGGGCCGCCGAAGTGCACGGGCCGCGCGGCGACGTCGGTGCCGGGGACCGGCAGCTCGACCTGCTCGAACAGCGTCGACAGCGTCATGTCGGTCGGTCGGTTGACGACGATGCCGAGCGCGCCGTCGTCGTTGTGCTCGCAGACCCAGGTCAGCGTGCGGGCGAAATTGGGGTCCGTCATCGCCGGCATGGCAATCAGGAAGTGGTGCGTGAAATTGGCGCCGACGGCCATAAGATCGAATTGTAATCGCCGGCCCCTCTGGGCACAATTGAACACCTCGACGCCGCCCTCCTCCGCCATGTCACCCTTCGGCCCCGCCGGCCGCGCCCCCCGTCTCGCGGCCGCGGTGCCCGCCCTGCTGCTCGCCGCCCTGCTCGCCGGACTGCTCGCCGCCCTGCCCGCGGCGGCAGGCCTGGTCGTGATGCACGGCCCCGCCGAACCGACCAGCGCCGTGCTCTGGGTGCAGAGCGACGCACCCGGCCCGGTCAGCGTGCGCTGGCGCCCCGCGGGGGAGGCGACCGAACGCAGCGTCGAGCTCGCCGCCGTCGCCGCCAGCGACAACGTGGTGGTCGCGCGCCTCACCGGACTCGCGCCCGGCAGCCGGGCAGGCTACCGGGTCGAAGCCGGCGGCCTCGCCCGCGAAGGCACGGTACGCGCCCAGCCCTGGTGGTCCAGGGCCGCCGATGCGCCGCCGATCACCCTCGCCATCGGGTCCTGCTTCTTCCTGGCCGACGCCGACCCGCGCTGGGGCAAGAGCGACTACGGCGGCGAGTACGGGATCTTCGACGCCATCGCCGCCGCGCAGCCGGACCTCATGCTCTGGCTGGGCGACAACCTCTACCTGCAGCGGCCCGACTTCATGGACCCGGCGTCGATGGCGGCGCGCTACCGGCGGCAGCGCGCGTTCGAGCCGCTGCAGCGGCTGCTGACCGCGGCGCCGCAGCTCGCGATCTGGGACGATCACGACTACGGCCCGAACGACAGCGACACGTCGTACGTGCTGAAGGGCGAGACCCTGAAGCTCTTCCAGCGCTACTGGCCGAACCCGAGCTACGGCCTGCCCGACGTCCCCGGCACCTTCGGCTTCGCCCAGTACGGCGACGTGCTTCTCTTCCTGCTCGACGATCGGTACTACCGCTCGCCCAACCGCTGGCCCGACGGCGCCGACAAGACGATGTTCGGCGCCCGCCAGCTCGAGTGGCTCAAGCAGGCGCTGACCTCCGCGCCGCGCAACAGCATCAAGATCATCGCCGGGGGCAGCCAGTTCTGGAACCGCGCCAGCCGGTTCGAGGGTTGGAATCACTTCCGGACCGAGCAGCAGGCCTTCGCCGACTGGCTCGCGCAGCAGAAGATCGACGGCGTGATCTTCCTGTCCGGCGACCGCCACTTCGGCGAGCTCCTGCGCATCGAGCGGCCCGGTGGCTATCCGCTGCACGAGTTCACGTCGAGCCCGCTCACCTCGCAGCCGCCGGTCCGGATCGACCGGGCCGAGCTCGAGAACCCGGATCTCGTGCCCGGGACGCTCCACAGCCGGCGGCAGTTCGGCCTGATGCGGTTCAGCGGACCGGCCGGCCGGCGCGACATCACCTTCGAGGCGCGCGACAGCCAGGGAACGCTCCTGTGGACGCACGCGCTCAAGGCGGCCGAGCTGCGCTTCCCGCGCGCAAGACAGGACGAGCCTTGAGCCGGAAAGGCCGTGCCGGGGGCGAGACCACGGCGCAGGAGCGTACTGACCGCCCCGCGACGGGCCTGCGCCACGACCGCGCGCTGGTCTGGTTCCGCCGCGACCTGCGCGACTTCGATCACGCCGCGCTGCACCACGCGCTGGCGAACTCGCGTGTCGTCTACTGCGCGTTCGTCTTCGACCGCGAGATCCTCGACCGCCTGCCCACGCCGCAGGATCGTCGCGTCGAGTTCATCTGGGAGTCGGTGCGCGAACTCGACGCGGCGATCTCCGCGCGCGGCGGCGGCCTGGTCGTCCGCCACGCGTCCGCGCGCACGGCGATTCCCCGCCTCGCCGCCGACCTCGGCGTGGACGCGGTGTACTGCAACCACGACTACGAGCCCGCCGCCTGCGACCGCGACGCGGCGGTGGCGCATTCGCTCGCGCAGGCCGGCGTCTCGCTCCTCTCGTTCAAGGACCAGGTGATCTTCGAACGCGCCGAGCTCCTGACCGGCAGCGGCAAGCCGTACTCGGTGTTCACGCCCTACCGCAACACCTGGCTATCCACGCTCACGCCCGGCCACCTAAAAGCCTGGGCGATCGGCGCCAACGCCGGCGCCCTCGCACCGGCCCCGGCAACGATCGCCGGCGCGCTGCCCACGCTGGAAACGATGGGCTTCGCGCGGACCAACCTCGGCGCGCTGCCCGTGCAACCAGGGATGCGCGGCGGTGCCGCGGCCTTCGCCGATTTCCGCGACCGGATCGATGCCTATCGCGAGGCCCGCGACTACCCGGCGGTCAAGGGTCCGTCGTATCTCTCGGTGCACCTGCGTTTCGGCACCGTATCGGTGCGCGAGCTCGCCGGGTACGCGCACGCATGCTCGCTCCAGCCGGACGGCGCCGGCGCCGCCACCTGGCTGTCCGAGCTCATCTGGCGCGAGTTCTACGCGCAGATCCTCTGGCATCACCCGCGGGTGGTCGACCACGCGTTCAAGCCCGAGTACGACGCGCTCGCCTTTCCCAACGACCCGCAGCGCCTCGAGGCGTGGTGCCGCGGGCAGACCGGCTACCCGATCGTCGACGCGGCGATGCGCCAGCTGAATACCACCGGCTACATGCACAACCGGCTGCGGATGATCGCAGCGTCGTTCCTGGTCAAGGACCTGCTGATCGACTGGCGCCTGGGCGAGCGCTACTTCGCCGACACGCTGATCGACTTCGACCTCGCCTCGAACAACGGCGGCTGGCAGTGGGCGGCGTCGACCGGTTGCGACGCGCAGCCGTATTTCCGGATCTTCAACCCGGTCACGCAGGCGGAGCGCTTCGATCCGGACGGCAAGTTCATCCGCCGGTACGTGCCCGAGGTCGCCGCGCTGTCGGCGAAGGAGATCCACGCGCCCTGGCTCGTGCCCGCGGCCACCCAGCAGGCGAAGCGCGTGGTCGTTGGCCGCGACTACCCGGGACCGATCGTCGACCACGCCGGCGCGCGTGCCCGCGCGCTGGCGCTCTTCGCCGCCGCACGGGGCTGAGCCGCGCCGCGCGCCTTTGCGCCGCGACGCGGGTGTGCGCGAGGTCAGTCCTCCTCGTGCTTGCGGTGCTTCTGGAACTCCGTGACCAGCTGCTGCTGCAGCGTGGGCGGCGCCGCCTCGTAGTGCGAGAGCTGCATCGTCCACGAGCCGTGGCCGCCGGTCACCGACTTCAGGCGCGCCGAGTAGCCTTCGAGCTCGACCAGCGGCGCAAGGCCGCTGATCGCCAGCATCCCCGGCTGCAGGCCGCGCGTGCCCGTTACCTGGCCGCGCCGTGACGACAGGTCGCCGGCGATGTCGCCGGTGTTGGCCTCGGGGCAGATGATCTCGACGCTGACGATGGGTTCCAGCACCGTCGGCTTCGCCTTCTCGACCGCGTCGAGGAACGCCTTCTTTCCGGCCGAGACGAACGCGACCTCCTTGGAGTCGACCGGGTGGTGCTTGCCGTCGTACACGATGACCCGCACGTCCTGCATCGGGAAGCCCGCGATCGCACCCGCGGCGAGGACGTGCTCGACGCCCTTCTGCACCGCCGGAAGGAACTGGTGCGGGATCACACCGCCCTTGGTCTGGTCGAGGAACTCGAAGCCGGCGCCGCGCTCGAGCGGCTCGACCTTGAGCGACACCTCGCCGAACTGGCCTGCACCGCCGGTCTGCTTCTTGTGCCGGTGGAAGCCGTCGGCCCGCCCCATGATCGTCTCGCGGTACGGCACGCGGGGCGGCTTGGTGTCGATCTCGAGCTTGTACTGGCTCGCCATGCGTTCCAGGATCGAGCGCAGGTGCAGGTCGCCCAGCGCCCGCAGCACCGTCTCGTTGGTGATCGCGTCGTGCTCGACGACGATGGTCGGGTCCTCCGCGATCATCCGGTGCAGGACGTCCGATATCCGCTGCTCGTCGCCGCGCTTCTTCGGCGTGATCGCGACGCCGTGCATCGGCTTCGGGAACTCCAGCGGCCGCATGTGGATGTGGTCCTCGTCGTGCGAATCGTGCAGCACGCAGTCGAACTCGATCTCGTCGACCTTGGCCACGGCGACGATGTCGCCGGGACCCGCCTTGTCGATCTCGATGTTCTTGCCGCCCTGCAGCTTGAACAGGTGCCCGACCTTGAACGGCTTGCGCCCGTCGCCGATGAACAGCTGCGTGTCCTTGGTCACCGTCCCCTGGTGGACGCGGAAGACGCCGAGCTTGCCGACGAACGGGTCGACGACGACTTTGAACACGTGGGCGAGCACGTGCTTGGTCGGGTCCGGCTCGGAGCGGAACTCCTCGGCCGCATCGCCCTCGCCCTTGTAGAACAGCGGCGGGTTGCCCTCAGCCGGGTTCGGCGCGAGCTTGACGAACACGTTGAGCAGCTCGTCGACGCCAACGCCGGTGCGCGCGGAGACGAAGCACACCGGGACGAGGTGACCCTCGCGCAGCGCCTTCTCGAACGGCTCGTGCAGCTGCTCGGGGGAGATCTCGTCGCCCTGCTCGAGGTACTTGGCCATCAGCTCCTCGTCGACCTCGATCACCTGGTCGACCAGCGCCTGGTGCGCGGCGGCGACCGACGAGAAGTCGGCATCGCCGGAGGGGTTGAAGAAGCAGTCGACGATGCGCTTGCCGCCGTCG
>DATIUK010000149.1:0-7554 GCA_035466885.1 Casimicrobiaceae bacterium | reverse complement strand
GCGGCCGGCAGCAGTGATGCCGGACCGGCGCGGGCCTCGAGCCTCGCGCCGGTCGCCGTCCACCGGCATCGACCGGCAGCGGATCGACGCCGCAGCGGGGCCGTGCGTTTGCTCGGCCCCTTGCATTTTCCGTTTCGGAATCCTGCTCCGATGGACGATACCCAGCTCCTCCGCTACAGCCGCCACATCCTGCTGCCGGAGTTCGGTGTCGAGGCGCAGGAGAAATTCGCGGCGGCGCGCGCGCTGGTCATCGGCGTCGGGGGGCTCGGCTGCCCGGCCGCGCAGTTCCTGGCGGCTGCCGGCATCGGCCGCCTGACGCTGTGCGACCCCGACCGCGTCGACCTCACCAACCTGCAGCGGCAGCTCCTCTACTCCACCGCCGACATCGACACGCCCAAGGCCGTCGCGGCCGGCGCACGACTCCATGCGATCAACCCGGAAGTGCGCATCGCCACGGTCGTGGCCCGCCTCGCCGGCGACGAACTCGCGACCGAGGTCGCCGGCGCCGACGTGGTGCTCGACTGCAGCGACAATTTCGCGACGCGACACGCGGTCAACCGCGCCTGCGTCGCGGCGGGCAAGCCGCTGGTGTCGGGCGCGGCGATCCGTTTCGACGGCCAGGTCGCCGTGTTCGATCCGCGCGACGCGGCGTCGCCGTGCTACCACTGCCTGTTCGGCGAGGGCGAGGAGATCGAGGAGACCCGCTGCGCGACGATGGGGGTGTTCGCCCCGCTGGTCGGCATCGTCGGGGCGACGCAGGCCGCCGAGGCGCTGAAGCTCGTCGCCGGCGTCGGCGAATCGCTCGCCGGGCGCCTGCTGCTGCTCGACTCGCTGGCGATGAGCTGGCACGAGGTGCGCGTGCCGCGCGATCCGGCGTGCCCGGTCTGCGGGCCGGCCAGCCGTTGAGGAGGCCGCCGGGGCCACTGGCCCTGCAGGAGCGAAGCGCGTCGCCGCGCGCCGTCAGCCGAACAGGAACTTGCGCTGCGCTTCCCAGCCGTCCTGCGGCGAACGCTTGAAGCCGGTCTTGGCGAAGAGCTGCCAGCGCCCGAGGACGTAGGCGACCAGCACGCCGGCCTCGGCGCCCGGGTCTCCGGGCCACTGCCCGCCCGCCTGCGCGATCCGCAGCGCCTGCCGCAGCGCGGCCTCGATGCGTTCGACGAGCTGGTTGATGCGCGCCTGCAGCCGGGCGTCCTCGTTGACCAGCGCATCGCCGATCAGCACCCGCGTCATGCCGGGGTTCTTGTCGGCGAAACCGAGCAGCACGCCGACGATCTGCTGCGCCTGCTGCGCGCCGTCCGGCGTCTCGGCCGCGATCTTGTTGATCAGCGTGAACAGCGTGTTCTCGACGAACTCGATCAGGCCCTCGAACATCTGCGCCTTGCTGGCGAAGTGGCGGTACAGCGCCGCCTCGGAGACGTCGAGCTTGGCCGCGAGCGCCGCGGTCGTGATCTTCTCGCCGCGCGGCTCCTGCAGCATCGCCGCGAGCGTCTGCAGGATCTGCAGCCGGCGTTCCCCGGATCTCGCCGCCATGTCGATGGCTCCCGCGGCGGCCGGATCAGGCGCCCGAACGCGGGTGCGCCGGCGGGGCGTCGTCGGCGCGGATCATCGTGCCCACGCCTTCGTTGGTGAGCACCTCGAGCAGCAGCGCGTGCTCGACGCGGCCGTCGATGATGTGCGAGCTCTTGACGCCGTTCTTCACCGCGTCGAGCGCCGAGCCGATCTTGGGCAGCATGCCGCCGCTGATCGTGCCGTCGGCGAACAGGCCGTCGATCTCGGTGGCGGTCAATCCCGAGAGCAGCCTGCCGTTCTTGTCCAGCACGCCGACGGTGTTGGTCATCAGCACCAGCTTCTCGGCCTTCAGCGTCTCGGCGAGCTTGCCGGCGACGAGGTCGGCATTGATGTTGTAAGCCTCGCCCTCGAGCCCGACGCCGATGGGTGCTACGACCGGGATGAAATCGCGGGAGTCGAGCAGCTGGATGATCTCCGGGTCGATGCGCTCGATCTCGCCGACGAGGCCGATGTCGACCATCTCGCCGGCCTTGGTCTCGCTCTTCAGCAGCATCTTGCGCGCCTGGATGAACGCGCCGTCCTGCCCGGTGAGGCCCACCGCCTTGCCGCCGTGCTGGTTGATGAGCCCGACGATCTCCTGGTTGAGCTCGCCCAGCACCATCTCGACGACGTTCATCACCTTGTCGTCGGTGACGCGCATCCCTTGCCGGAATTCGCTCGCGATGCCCATCTTCTTCAGCAGATCGCCGATCTGCGGACCCCCGCCGTGGACGATCACCGGGTTCATGCCGACGAGCTTCAGCATGACGACGTCGCGGGCGAAGCCGGCCTTCAACTCCGGCTCGGTCATCGCGTTGCCGCCGTACTTGATGATGATCGTCTTGTCGTGGAAGCGCTGGATGTAGGGCAGCGCTTCGGCGAGGATCTGCGCCTTCAGGGCAGCATTGACGGCATCGATGGGCATGGCGGGCGGGGGCGCGAAGTGGGCGGCGCCGCGATCCGCTACGGGCGGCGGGGTCGGTCACCGGGTTCCGGGTCATTGTACCGGAACGCCGCCCGGCGAGATCGCCGCCGGACCGGCCGGCGCGGGCGCCGTCCCGCGCCCGAAGATCCCGCTTTTTTGCTATCGTTGCCCACCGCGCACCGCCGCCGCCGCGACCGGTGCCGCGCGACCACCCCGCCCGCCCCGACGCCGCCGCCGACTCCCGGAACACCGATGCGCCTTGCGATCATCCGCCAGGACTACGTGCCCGAGGCGTCCACCGAGCAGTTCCTCGAGGCCGCACTCGAGGCGCTGCTGGAGCGCAACGTCGCGGTGACGCTGGTCACGCGGAACGCGGCACCGACGCGGCTGCAGCTGATCGAGGAGGTCGCCTGCGACCCGTTCCACGTCGGGCGCCTCTGGCGCGACGCCGGCTTCGCGCGGGCCGTCTGCCGGGTCGTCGGCAAGTCCCGCGCCAATCTCGTCGAGGCGCACCAGCCGCTGCCCTGCTGCGACGTCTACCGCGCCGACATCGGCGTCTATGCGACGTGGTTCGACGAGGAAAACGCGCACGCAGGCGCACTGCGGCGCTGGCGCCTGGCCGCGAGCCCCCACTGGCATTACCTCCTTGCCGCCGAGCGGCAGATGTTCGCAAGCCCGTGGCTGCGCGCCGTGATCTGCCCGTCGACGCTGGTCCGCGACGACCTGTGTCGGCGCTTCGGGCTGCCGGAAGCGAAGCTGCACGTGATCCCGCAGCCGGTCGACAGCGGCGGAATCTCGCCGGCGCTGCGCATCCACCGGACGGCCATGCTCGCCCGGCACGGGATCGATCCCGCAGCGACCGTGATCCTGTTCGCAAGCAACGACTGGCGCCGCGACGGCGCGCGCACGGCGCTCCAGGCGATCGCCCATGCGCCGGCCGGGGTCCACCTGCTGCTGCTCGGAGAGCCGCCCGGCCAGGATACGGCCGCGCGACTGCTGCAGGAGTGCGGCGCTGCCGGCCGGGCGACGCACGTGGGCCAGCCGAACGATCCGCGCGCCTATCTGGGCGCTGCCGACGCGTTCGTCCAGCCGGCGGGCTACGACCCCCGGCCCACGGCGGTGCTCGACGCCATGGCCGCGGGGTTGCCGCCGATCGTCGCCGAGCGCTCGGGCGCGGCGGCGCTGGTGCGCGAGCACGACTGCGGTATGGTCGTGCCGCCGCGCGACGGCGAGGCGCTTGCCGCGGCGATCGGCAGGCTGATGGAGCCCGCACTGCGCGATCGCATGGCAACCGCCGCCCGCGCGGCGGTGCTGCCATTCAACTCGGCGGCGATGACGCTGAAGGCCGTGCTGCTCTATCGCGACCTCCTGGCCGCGACGGTTCCCGCCCGCGGCCAGGCCGCGGATCTTCCGGCCGGATCCCGCTAGCTCCGCCGGCGCGGCGCGCGCAGCGGCAGCGGCTCGGTCGCCTCGCCCGGCTGCGGCTCGATCGGCAACGGTTTCACCGGCGCACCGGCCGGCGGCATGTACTCGGGGATCCAGGACTTGAGTCGCGCCCGCACCTCGGCGTCGTCGGCGGCCCGGTCGCGCTCGCACCAGGCGACCATCTGCCCGACGACGTCGCGCGCGGCCCTGCGCGCCTGCGCGATGCGCAGCTTGGGGTGCGTCGTCGGCAGCGTCGCCTCCTCGGTGGCGAGGAGCTCCTCGTAGAGCTTCTCCCCCGGCCGCAGGCCGGTGAAGACGATCGGAATCCGGTCGGGGTCGGCGCCGGAGAGCCGGATCATGTCCCGCGCAAGGTCGACGATGCGCACCGGTTCGCCCATGTCCAGCACCAGGATCTCGCCGCCTCGACCCTGGAGGCCCGCCTGCAGCAGGAGCTGCGTCGCCTCGGAGATCGACATGAAGTAGCGCGTGATGTCCGGGTGCGTGACCGTCACCGGGCCGCCGCGCGCGATCTGCTCGCGACAGCGCGGGATCACGCTGCCAGCGCTGCCGAAGACGTTGCCGAAACGGACCAGCACGAACTGCGTGGCCCCGTCGGAAAGGCTCTGGCAGACGATCTCGGCAAAGCGCTTCGAGGCACCCATCACGCTGGTCGGGTTGACGGCCTTGTCGGTCGAGACCAGCACGAACTTCTCGACCATGGCGCCGGCCGCTGCGCGCGCCAGCACCCAGGTGCCGTAGGCGTTGTTGCGCACCGCCTGCCAGGCGTTGGTCTCCTCCATCAGCGGCACGTGCTTGTACGCCGCGGCGTGGAAGACGACCTGCGGGCGCTCGCGCGCAAACAGGGCGTCGATGAGCGACGCGTGCTTGACGTCGCCGACGACGCAGACCAGCGGCAGCAGCGGAAAGGCGTCGGCCAGCGAGATCTGGATCTCGTACAGCGCCGCCTCCGAGATGTCGCACAGGACCAGCCGGGCCGGCCGGAAGCGGGCGATCTGCTTGCAGAGCTCCGCGCCGATCGAGCCGCCGGCGCCGGTGACCAGCACGACGCGGTTGCCCAGCCACTCGCCCAGCCCGGCGTTGTCGAGGACCACGGGGTCGCGGCCGAGCAGGTCGTCGAGCTCGACGTTGCGGATCGTGGTGAGGTCCGAGCGGCCGCTGATGAGCTCCTCGTAGGAAGGCACCGTCAGCGCTTCCAGCCCGGCGGCGGCGCAGACCTCGGCCGCGCGCCGGCGCACGCCGTGCTCGGCCGACGGCAGCGCGATGATCACCTTGCGCACGCCGTAGCGCTTGGCCCATTGCGGCAGCGACGAGATCGTCCCCAGCACCTTGTGGTCGCGCAGCTGCCGGCCGTGCTTGGCCGGATCGTCGTCGACCAGTCCGACGACGCGCCACTGCCGGCTGCGCCCGAGTTCGCCGGTGAGCCGCGCACCCGCCTCGCCGGCGCCGACGATCAGCACCGGCTCGCCCAGATCGGCGAACGAGCTGTAGAGGCGGTGCTCCTTCCACATCCGGTAGGCGAAGCGGTCGCCGGCCATGATGAAGATCAGCAGCACCGGGTAGAACACCAGCACGCTGCGCGGGACGATCGTCTGCAGCTGCAGCATCACCAGCACGACGGGTATGAGCAGCGCGCCCAGCGCCGCCGAAAGCACGATCTGCTTCAGGTCGGGGATGCTCGCGTAGCGCCACAGCCCGCGGTAGAGCCCGAAGCCGTAGAAGATGCAGCCCTGCAGCGGGACGATCCAGGCCAGCGTCAGCCACATGTCGGCGACGGCAGGCTGGTTGACGTCGAGGGAAAAGCGCAGCCAGTAGGTGACGGCCCACGCCACGCCGGCGGCGACGAGGTCGTGCGCAAAGGCGAGCCCTGCCCGCCAGCTCGAGAAGCGTTTCATGGGGAATTCCGTTGCCGAATCCACCAATGATAATCAATGCCGGCGAAAACCGCCGCAATGGCGACACACCAGCCGCCGAGGACCACCCAGCCCGGCAGGCCCGTGGCCAGCGCGAAGACCGCCGACCCGCCGGTCCCGGCCATCAGCACGCCGTAGACCAGCAGCGTCCCCCGATGCCCGGCGCCCAGCTGGTGCAGGCGCTGGTAATGGTGCGAGCGGTGCGCCTCCCAGACGCGCTCCCGGCGCCACGCCCGGGCGGCGAGCGTGACGCTCGCGTCGGCGACGAAGGGCAGGAAGACGAGCAGCGGGAACCACGCCGGCCAGGTCCCGGCGCCCCAGCCGGCGAGACCGAGCAGCGCCGCAAGGAAGCCCAGCGGCACCGCGCCGATGTCGCCCATGAAGATGCGCGCCGGCGGCGCGTTGGCGGCGAGGAGCGGCAGGCACGCCGCGACCAGCGCCAGCGCCGGCAGCACCGAAGCGCCGCCGATCGCCGCCCCCGCCGCCAGCGCGCCGAAGCCGCAGGCGGCCATCGTCGCGGCCAGGGCGTCGCTGCCATCCATGAAGTTGTAGAGGTTCGCGGACCAGGCGAGCGTGAGTGCAGTGATGACCGTCGCCCCGAGTCCGCTCACGCCGGGCAGCGTTGCGGCGGCGAGTCCGGCTGCGGCCAGGTGGACGCCGAGGCGCGGCAGCGGCGGCACGCCCCGCCAGTCGTCAACGAGCGACACCGCCGCGATCGCCGCCCACGCCGCCCACGCCGCCGCCCCGCCCGGCAGCGACCCGGGAGCGAGCATCATCGCCGGCAGCCATCCCGCCCAGATCGACAGTCCGCCGACCCGACAGATCGGCCGTTCGTGCAGCGAACGGGCGTTGGGCCGTGCCTTGGGCAACCGGTCGACGAAGCGGAAGAGCAGCGCCAGCGCGAGCGCGGCTCCCGCCATGGCCAGCAATGCGACGCCGGCCAGGATTTCGGCGCGCGGGCTCAAGCCGGCCACCTCGGCGCCCCCCGCCGCGGACCCGTTCGCGCCACTCCGGCCCGGCAAGCGCCGGCGGGCGTGACCGCGCCGAAAATGGGGGAAAGACCCTGTCGCGTGCAGGTCGCGGCAAATCGCCGCCCAAACATCGCTTTTCCGTAACTGATCATGGGCTTAGCCGGGATCCTTTAGGTAACCAACTGGCCCGGCCGACGCGCTTCCGTACCCCCGGCACCATCGTTTCCTGTCGCGTTTTAACAACAGCGGGCCACCCATTGTCTCCCATGGCCGGCTTTGCCTTGCCTCGCGGAGAAGCGGTTTGGCACAATGACGTCAACTTCTCGATACGTCTGAGAAGGTTTCGATGGCGGGAACCGAAAGCCTGTTGCCCCGCCAATTTTATCCGTTAGAGGAGAGACTCAATGAACAAGAAGCTCGTCGCTCTCGCCGTCGCGGGCCTGCTGGCCGCCCCGCTGGCGCAAGCACAAACCGCGAACGTCACGCTGTACGGTCGCGTCAGCGTCCAGGCCGAGATGGTCAACTACGACGGCCCTGGCGGGGACAGTACCGTCGGCCAGGTCAACAGCATCTCGTCGCGCTGGGGTCTGCGCGGTTCCGAAGCGCTGGGCGGCGGCATGAACGCCATCTTCCAGTGCGAAACCCCGCTGGCGGCCGACGACGGCGCTAACGGCGTCTCGGCGATGTGCGGCCGGGAAGGCTGGGTCGGCCTCAATGGCAAGTGGGGTGAGGTCAAGTTGGGCTACGGCCTGAC
>DATIUK010000148.1:0-8987 GCA_035466885.1 Casimicrobiaceae bacterium | reverse complement strand
TGTCGACCCACGCGGTGAACCCCAGCCTCTACGCCAAGATGCCCTACGACGCGATCAAGGATTTCGCGCCGATCACGCTGGTCGCGATCACGCCGAACGTGCTGGTGGTGAACCCGTCGCTGCCGGTCAACTCGGTCCGCGAGCTCATCGCCTACGCCAAGGCCAATCCCGGCAAGCTCGCATTCGGGTCGGGCAGCAACGGCAGCGCCGGCCACCTCGCCGGCGAGCTCTTCAAGGCCGACACGGGCACCGATCTCCTGCACGTCCCGTTCAAGGGTGCCGCGCCGGCGATGCAGGCGCTGCTGTCCGGCGACATCCAGATGATGTTCGACAACCTCGCCAGCGCCTCGGCGCAGGTCAAGGCCGGCAAGTTGAAGGCGCTCGCCGTCACCACGGCGCGCCGCTCGCCGCTGGCGCCAGACCTGCCGACGATGGCCGAGTCGGGCGTGCCCGGCTTCGACATCTCGACCTGGTTCGGCCTGCTCGCCCCGGCCGGCACGCCGCCCGAGATCGTGGGCCGGTGGAACGCCGAGGTCGGCCGGATCCTGCGCACGCCGGAAATGCGCGAACGGCTGACGGCGATGGGCGCGGAGCCCGCTCCCGACACGCCGGCGGAATTCGCGCAGTTCATCGCCAGCGAAGCGGCGAAGTACGCGCGGATCGTCAAGGTCTCCGGCGCCAAGCCGGACTAGGGTCCGCGTCAGCGGCGTGCGAATGCCGCCGCGAGCGTCGCCCATGCGGCCAGCAGCGCGACGCCACCGACGGGCGTGACGGCACCCAACCCGCGCACGCCGGTGAGCGCCATCAGGTAGAGGCTGCCGGAAAACAGCGCCACGCCAGCGACGAGCAGCCAGCCGGCGGCGGCGAGTCCTCGCCGGCCCGGCTCGATCCGCAGCAGCACGCCGACGGCGAGGAGGCCGAGCGCGTGCCAGAAGTGGTACTGGACCGCGGTCTGCCAGACCGCGAGCAACTCGGGTCCGAGCCGCACGCGCAGCGCGTGCGCGCCGAACGCGCCGGCGCCGACGGCGACGAACAGCAGCAGCGACGAAAGAACCAGGGCGAGGCGGGCCGTCATATCGCTTACAATTCCCGATCCGCGCCACGTCGGCGCATCGTTTTCAGGATAGCACCATGACCATCGAACGCAGTCACGTCGGCAAGCGCCTTTCCGAACTCGTGATCAACCGCGCCTCGGGCACGATCTACCTCGCCGGGCAGGTCGCCGAGGACTCGAAGGCCGACATCACCGGCCAGGTACGCCAGGTGCTGGCGCAGATCGACAGGCTGCTCGCCGAAGCCGGCTCCGACAAGACGCGCATCCTGTCGGCGACGATCTATCTCCCCGACATGAAGGACTTCCCGGCCCTGAACGCCGTCTGGGAGACCTGGGTCGTCGCCGGCGCGACCCCTGCGCGCGCCACCGTCCAGGCGAACCTCGCCGGGCCCGAGTACAAGGTCGAGATCCAGGTCGTCGCTGCGGTCGCCTGATCGCCGCTGTTATCGCCCACTGCCCGCGAACGCCATGCCGCCCCTCTCCGCCGCCGCCCAGGCAATCGTCGCCGCCACGTCGCGGCGCGACCTGCCCACCCCCAGCAACGCCGCCACCCTGCCGGTGACGCGCGCGCTGTTCGACGAGGTCATGGTGCCCTGCTTCGCCCCCGCGGCGTTCGTGCCGGTCCGCGGCGAGGGCTCGCGCGTCTGGGACCAGGACGGGCGCATGTACATCGACTTCGGCAGCGGCGTCGCCGTCACCGCGCTGGGTCACTGCCACCCGGCGATGGTCAAGGCGATCAACGAGCAGGCGGCGAAGCTCTGGCACGTCTCCAACTGGTTCACCAACGAGCCGGCGCTGCGACTCGCCAGGCGCCTCACCGACACGACCTTCGCCGAGCGCGTGTTCTTCTGCAATTCCGGCGCCGAGGCGAACGAGGCGGCGCTGAAGCTCGCCCGCCGCTACGCGCACGACCGCTTCGGCGCGCACAAGCTGCGCGTCGTGTCGACGCTGAACGCATTCCACGGGCGCACGCTGTTCACGGTCACCGCCGGCGGGCAGGAGAAGTACGCCAGCGGCTTCGGTCCCAACCCGGCCGGCTTCGTCCATCTCCCGTACAACGACGTCGCCGCACTCGAAGCCGAGTTCGCCGCGCACGGCCCGGAGATCTGCGCCGTCATCCTCGAGCCCATGCAGGGCGAAGGCGGCATGCGGCCGGGAACGCCCGAGTTCCTGCAGGCGGCGCGGCGCCTCGCCACTGCGCACGGCGCGCTGCTGATCCTGGACGAGATCCAGAGCGGCATGGGACGCACCGGCGCGCTGTTCTCGTACATGCAGAAGGGCATCACGCCCGACATCCTGACCAGCGCCAAGGGCCTGGGCGGCGGCTTCCCGATCGGGGCGATGCTGACGACGACCGAGGTCGCCGGCGCGTTCTCGGTCGGCGTCCACGGCACGACCTACGGCGGCAACCCGCTCGCCTGCGCGGTCGCCGGCGCGGTCTTCGACGTCATCAACACCACCGAAGTGCTCGACGGCGTGAAGGCGCGGCACGCGCTGTTCACCGAGGGCCTGAAGGCGATCAACGCCCGGCGCCCGGTGTTCGCCGACGTGCGCGGCGAAGGGGTCTGGATCGGCTGCGAGCTCGCCGCGCCGTGGCAGGGCAAGGCGATGGACGTCGTCAAGGCGGCCGGCGAGTGCGGGCTCCTGCTGCTCGTCGCGGGGCCGGACGTCGTGCGCATCGCGCCGTCGCTGGTCATCAGCCTCGACGAGATCCTCGAGGGCCTCGCGCGGCTGGAGCAGGCGCTCGCCCGCGCGCTGACCTGACCGCGGCGCCGGGCGCGCCTATTCGCGCAACTGGACTCCCCCGCAGGCGTCGGCGACCCGTGCGTACTCGGCCGGCGTGTCGACCGCCGCCTGCCGCTGCCGCACCTCGCGTGTCGCGCGCTCGAGCAGCGGCCCGAGGTAGCCGGAGAGCGCCGCCTCGATCTCGCGCTGCGCCTCGTCGCGGCTCGCGAACTCCATGGCCGTGTTGCCGTACGCGCGGGTGATCTCGTCGCGCGCCTCGCGGGCCATCGCCTCCTGCATCTCGCGGTAGACGGCGACGTGCTTCAGCTCGTGCTCGATGATCACCGCGCGGCGGCAGTCGTCGCCGCGGAACTCGCGCCCGACGAACACCGTCATCGGCGCCAGCGACAGCTCGATGCGGATCTCCGGCCGCACGCAGACGCGGCGACTCCGCGGCTCTTCGATGCCGACGACGGTGATCGTCGCGCTGTGGCCGATCCGCGCGCGGGTGAGCCCGATCACCCGCTCGTTCGGGTCGGCGTCGACGCCCATCCGGGTGAGCTCGGCGTAGGAACGGGTGAAGTCGGTGTCGTGGCCGGCGGGCGCCGCGACGACCTCGATGCGCGTCGGCGGCAGCGACTTCGCGCAGTGCTCCGCAAACGTCGGCACGACGCCGACGCGCTGCGCGGCTCCGGTGACGACGTCGCAGCCGGAAGCGCCTGCGGCGAACGCGCAGGCGATCCCGAACCGCAGCCAGCGCCGGCACCCACCCATCCGCTGCCCTCCCCGCAGCCTTGTGTGCGTCATTGTCGACGAACGCCTACTCGCCCGCCATCGCCGGCAGCCGCCGATGCGCGCGCACCGGCGACCAGAGAATCGCGCCGAACGCGAGGACGAGCCCGAGCACGCCGATGGTCAGCAGCGTCGCGCGCAGCCCGACGGCCGACGCGAGCGCCCCGCCGGCGAACGAACCCAGCGGCGCCGCCGCGACGGTGAGGAAGCGCATCGTCGCCGTCATCCGTCCGAGCAGGCGGTCGGGCGTGATCGCCTGCCGCAGCGCGAGGTAGTTGATGCCGAACAGCACGCCGCCGAAGTCGAAGGTCAGCATCGCGAGGCCGAGCGCGACGGTCGCGAACGCGACGCTGCCGGCGATGAGCCCGAACGCCTGCCAGGCGATCGCCGTGAACAGGAGGCCGTAGACGATCACCGGGCCGACGCCGAGCCGCGCCGCGAGACGCTCGGCCGACGCCGCCGCCAGCACGCAGCCGAGGCCGCCGAACGCGTAGACGATGCCGATCGCGCCGGCGGAGAGCCCCAGCTCGCGGGTCGCGAACAGGATCAGCACCGCGAGTTGCATGTGGTGCAGCAGTTGCCACAGCCCGGCGAGCCACGCCAGCGCCAGCAGCGTACGGTTGCGGCGGACGAGCGAGAGCCCCTCGTGGATCTCCACTGCAACCGAGTGCCGCGGTCCCGCATGCGGCACGTCGTAGGGCGCGCGCATGCGCCGCAGCAGCAGCGCGGAGGCGAAGAACGCCAGCGCGTCGAGAATGATCGCGAACGGCGCGGTGAGGACCTGGATCAGCGCGCCGGCGAGCCCCGGGCCGACGAGTGCCGCCGAGGTCTCTCCCAGCGAGATCTTGGCATTGGCCTCGACCAGCCGCCGCCGACCCGCCAATTGCGCGAGCAGCACCTGGTAGGCCGCACCGCCGACGACGTTCTGCACGCCGCACAGGAAGCCGACGCCGTACAGGATCTCGATCGACAGGAGGTCGGTGAACGCGGCCAGCGGCAGCGCGAGCAGCACGAGCCCGCGCCCGACGTCGGACAGGATGACGATCGGCAGCTTGCGCACGCGGTCGAGCAGCACCCCCGCGTGCAGCGAAACGAGAGCGAACGGCAGCGTCTCCAGCGCGACGAGGATCCCCATCTGCATCGGCGTCGCCTGCAGCAGCACGGCCGCAGTCAGCGGCAGCGCGAGGTTGGTGATCTGCGCGCCGAACGACGTGATCGCCATCGACGTCCACAGGCGCATGAAGTCCGGGCGGCGCCAGAGCCCACCGAAGTAGCGTCCGAGTTGTGGTGCAAACCTGGCCATGATGCAACCTGCTCTTCCTTGCAGCGCCGCAATGCGGCAGGGCACCGCCAGCGCGGTGCGAAAGGAACAGGCGGGAAGAAGGATGATGCCGATTCGTTCCCCGCCTGTCGTCCGGCGGGGAGGCCCGGCGGACGCTTACCGCAGCTTGCCGCGGTAGGTCGGGATGTCGTTGGTCGACGGCAGCGGAGCGGATCCGCCACGAACGACGCGCACGACCGACCCGTTCGCCACGACGGCGAGGAGCGGAAGGTGAAGTCGTGCGTGGTCCATGGGCGCCCTCGTTGTTCTTGTTGCTTGTCCGACGGATGTTACGCCGCGACCCGGCACGCGCCAACCCCCGGCCGCTGCGACAGCGCCCGGCGCATGCCCGGTTGTTGCGCCGCTGCCACTCCACCGGCGACGGCTGCTGCGCTTACAGCAGCTTCTCGATGTCTCCGGCGAGCGCGTCCGGCTCCGTGTTGGGCGCGAAGCGTTCGACCACGTTGCCCTTGCGATCGACCAGGAACTTGGTGAAGTTCCACTTGATCGCCTCGGAGCCCAGCAGCCCGGGCTTCGCCTGCTTCAAGTGCCGGTACAGCGGCGCCGCATCGTCACCGTTGACGTCGACCTTCGCGAACAGCGGGAACGTCACGCCGAAGTTCAACTCGCAGAACGACGCGATCTCGTCCTCGGTGCCGGGTTCCTGCGCGCCGAACTGGTTGCACGGAAACCCCAGCACCTCGAGTCCGCGGGCGTGGTACTTCTGGTGCAGCGCCTCGAGCCCCTTGTACTGCGGCGTGAACCCGCACTTGCTCGCGGTGTTGACGATCAAGAGCACCTTGCCCTTGTAGCGCGACAGCGGCACGGCCTTGCCATGAATGTCCTTGACCTCGAAATCGTAGACCGACGGCATGTTCTGCTCCTCGACAAAACCCGATTATGCCCGGGCCCGGCCCCGTCCGGTGACGCTCAAGTGCTCCGCGGCGGGAGCAGGAAGTCGCGAGGCGCCGCCAGCAGCCGCGACACCACCGCCCGGTAGACGCGCCGGCGCGACAGCGCCTTCGCGCCGGTCGACCGGATCGCCACCCACAGCGCCAGCGCGAACGACACGCCGAGGTTGAGCGCCCCGGTCGCCGCGATCCCCGCCACCGCGTGCCAGAACGGCGCCGTGAGCAGCGTCCCCGCGCCGAGCGTGGACACCGCCATCGCCAGCGAACCGGTTGCCAGCGTGACGTGCCGGACGTCGAGCGGCAACCCGAAGAATGCGGCGGCGACCGGCGACATCCCGAGCAGGAAGCCCAGCGCGACGTTGCCGCCGAGGCCCGCGACGTTCTCCTCGAACCAGCGGGCGAACGCCTGCGCCCGCGGCGGGCCGAGCGCGTGGACGAGGCGCGGGTGGCCGGCGATCGCGGCCGGCAGCCGGCGGTAGGTGGCCCAGTTCTCGATCCAGCCGGACAGCACCGCGGAGAACCAGAGCAGCACGCCGGTGAACGCCGCGTAGATCGGCGTCGGCCCGAGGAGTGCCAGCGAGGACACGGTCGCGCTCGCCTTGGCGGCCGCCGGCAGTGCGCCACCGCCGGCCAGCAGCCAGAGCCCCTGGACGGCGAGCGCCGCCGGGACGACGACGGCCAGGTTGCCGACGATCGCCGCCACCTGCGAGCGCGTGAGGTGCGCGACCTCCTGGACGAACTCGGTGAGCCGTCCGCGGTGCCGCGCCTGCCGCAGCTTCGCCGCCATCGCCGCCGCGGTCATCGCCGGCTGCTTGGTTGCGAGCGTGCCGTGCGCGAACTGAATGACGCAGAACGACAGCGCGTAGTTGAGCGACGCGGTGAGGCCTTCGAAAAATGGCGCGAGGCCGTGTCCGGCGGTCAGGAACTTGCCGAACACGGTGACGCCCGTCACCGCACCGCCCTTGGCCGACGAGCGCAGCATCGCCGCGTACTCGGCCGCGTCGCGGGTGATGTAGTGCTCGCCGGTGCGGCCGGTGCGCTCGGCGATCGTGCGGGTCAGCAGCGTGAGGTTGTTGCGCAGGAGCTCGCGCACGCTCCTGCGCGCGTGCATCTCGCGCAGCAGCGCGGCGAGGAACCGCGTGTAGCTGCCGATGATCTCCGGGCCCCCGGTGGCCACCTGCACCAGCCGGTCGAGGCGTGCGATCTGCCAGCGTGCGAGCTCGACCCGGTAGACGAGCGCGACGCTGACGCCGTTCTCCTCGAGATGCGCGACCACGTCGTCGAGCGCGCGCCGGCAGCCATCGCGCTCCTGCGCATAGCGCTGCAGCGCCGCGGCGAGCCCGGGATCGCCGGCCGGCGCCGGAAGGAGCTCGAACAGCTGCTCGGCCGCCGGGCGCAGACCGAGGAACGGGGAGCGTCGCAGCGACCCCGGCGCGCCGCGGCGGCGGATCGCGTCGTCGACACCGGCCGCCGCGATGCGGCTGCCCAGCGCGGTCACCGCGTCGTCGAGGTCGCGGCGCAGCACGGCCCAACACGCCTCCTCGGCCGGCTCGTCGTAGCGCAGCAACGAACGCAGCCCCGCGAGCGTCTCGTACGGCAGGCTCTCGAGCAGCAGCGGATCGTCGGCGTCGAAGAACACGAGGCGGAAGATGTCGGCGAGGTCGTCGTCGATGCGCAGGGCCGGCGCGAAGTGCGCTCCGAGACGGTGGCCGAACTCGCTCCAGAACGCGTGTTCCTGCGGCAGCCCGGTGGCGCCGAACAGCCGCACGCCCTGCGCGTCGCGCAGGATCGCGCGCAGCGTCCGCGCCACGTTCGCTTTCCATTGCGGCTGGCGATCGAGCACGCGCAGCAGGAAGCGCACCCGCGCCGCGCGCACGCGCAGCGTGTCCTGGGCGAGCGAGACCTGCGTCACCCGCCCCGCCTCGGCGTCGGTGTCCGCGACATCCTCGGCGCCGGCGACCGGCCGCGGCGGCTGGTGGACGCGGACCCACTGCATCAGCTCGGCGAGCCACTGCACGCGCTCGGCTAGCGGCGCCTGCGATGGCGCCCGGGCGAGCAGGTAGTCGAGCGCCGGTCGCTCGCGCGGGCCACGGACGAGCCGCAGCAGCGCCGTCCACCAGCCCACCGCTTTCGGCTTCGGCGTCGCCGCGGTGCCCTCGGGGCGGCCCTTGTGATCTACCGGACTACCTTCGTGCGCGGACCTTCGGCGATCGCCCTCGGGGCGGCCCTTGGAGTTCACGCCGGCGCCCCGTAGCCGCCGCCACCCGGCGTCTCGATCACGAACACGTCTCCGGGCTCCATCTCGACGGCGGCGGTCGCGCCGAATTCCTCGCGGCGACCGTCGCCGCGCTCGACCCAGTTGCGGCCGACGGCGCCGGGCGCGCCGCCGGCGACGCCGAACGGCGCCACACGGCGATGGTTGGCGAGGATCACCGCGGTCATCGGCTCGAGGAAGCGGACCCGGCGCACGCCGCCGTCGCCGCCGCGATGCGCCCCGGCGCCGCCGCTCCCCCGCCGGATCGCGTACGACTCGAGCCGGACCGGGAAGCGCCATTCGAGCACCTCCGGGTCGGTGAGCCGCGAATTGGTCATGTGCGTCTGCACGACGCTCGCCCCGTCGAAGTCGGGACCGGCGCCGGCGCCGCCGGAAATCGTTTCGTAGTACTGGTAGGCCGCGTTGCCGAAGGTGAAGTTGTTCATCGTTCCCTGCGACGCCGCCAGCACGCCCAGCGCGCCGTAGAGCGTGTCGGTGATCGCCTGCGAGGTCTCGACGTTGCCGGCCACCACCGCCGCCGGATAGCGCGGCGCCAGCATCGACCCTTCCGGAATCACGATCGACAGCGGCTTCAAGCACCCGGCGTTCATCGGGATCTCGTCGTCGACCAGCGTCCGGAACACGTAGAGCACCGCCGCCTTGCACACGGCCGACGGCGCGTTGAAGTTGGTCGGCTGCTGCGGGCTGGTGCCGGTGAAGTCGATCGTCGCCCGGCGCCCGGGACGGTCGATGGTGATCGTCACCGCGATCTTCGCCCCGCTGTCCATCTCGACCTCGAAATGGCCGTCCTTCAGCACGTCGAGCACCCGGCGCACCGACTCCTCGGCATTGTCCTGCACGTGCTGCATGTACGCACGCACGACCGGCAGCGAGAAGTGCTCGACCATGCGCAGCAGCTCGGCACTGCCC
>DATIUK010000147.1:0-3677 GCA_035466885.1 Casimicrobiaceae bacterium | reverse complement strand
CGGCCGCGCCGCGCTGTTCGCCGGAGCCGGCAAGACGCTGGTGGGTTTCGCGGCCGAGGCCGCGCCGACGCTCGACCCCGCGACGCCCGAGCTCATGCTGAGGAGCGCCGACGCGGTGCTCGCCGCTGCGCTCGATGCGCTGGTCTGCGGCCCCGGGCTCGCCACCGGTGCGAAGTCCGGCGAGCTCGTCCGCCGTGCGCTTGCGCTGCCGTTGCCGCTGCTGCTCGACGCCGACGCGCTCAACGTGATCGCCGACGACGACGCGCTCGCCGCGCTGGCGGCGGCGCGCGGCTCCCCCACCCTGTTGACGCCGCACCCGGGCGAAGCAGCCCGCCTGCTGCGCATGACGGTCGCCGCCGTGCAGCGCGACCGGCCGGGCGCCGCCGCGGCACTGGCGAAGAAGCTGGCCGCGTCAGTGGCGCTCAAGGGCGTCGGCACGGTGATCGCACACCCCGACGGCCGCTACGCGATCAACGGCAGCGGCAACCCCGGGCTCGCCTCGGGCGGCACCGGCGACACGCTGTCCGGGTTCGTCGGCGCGCTGCTTGCGCAGGGCGTCCCCGGTCCCGAGGCGCTCGAACTCGCCGTCTGCCTGCACGGCGCGGCGGCCGACGCCCTGGTCGCGCGCGGGATCGGCCCCCTCGGGCTCACGGCCGGGGAGCTCCCCGCCGCGGCGCGGGCCCTGCTCAACGCCGGCGCACAAACGCCGCGGGCCGGCCCGGTCTAGGCGACCGTTCCGGCCCGTCGAAGCGGGCCGCACCGTGGCGGCCCGCGCTGCTGGATCCAGCGTCTAGAAGATCATCGACGCGATGAACAGGCCCGAGACGACCGCGACCGCGGTCGCCACGATCCCCGGGATCATGAACGAGTGGTTGAGCACATACTTGCCGATCTTCGTCGTCCCCGAGAGGTCGAAGTTGATCGCCGCGATCAGCGATCCGTAGGTCGGGATGAAGAAGTAGCCGTTGACCGACGGGAACATCGCGATCAGGAACTGCGGCGGGATGCCCAGCGCGATGCCCAACGGCATCAGCGCCCGGGTCGTTGCCGCCTGGCTGTACAGCAGCACGGAGGCGAAGAACAGGCCGAACGCGAACGTCCATGGCGCCGCCTTGGCCCAGCCGCCGATCGCCGGGACGATCACGTCCTTGTGCGCGGCGATGAAGCTGTCGCCGAGCCACGCGAGGCCGAAGATACCGATCACCGCGACCACGCCGGCGCGCAGCGTCGGCGTCTTGGGCACCTCGTCGACCAGGACCTTGGTGATCACGAGCATGATCGCGGCCACCGACATCATCACGATTTCGATGACGATCGGCATCGAGAGCGCGCTCTTCGCGCCCGGCAGCGTGCGCAGCGACGGGAAGAAGCCGAACAGCACGACCAGCGCGACGCCGGTCAGGAACACGAAGGCCGACAGCTTGGCCGAGGGCTTGAGCGGCGGACGGGCCTCGGGCGCCTTGGGCACCGGGACCAGGCCGGACTTCAGGCGCGCCTGGTACTCGGGATCGTCCTTCAGGTCCTTGCCGACGAACATCGAGATCACCGCCGCGGCGAGGACGCCGATGAGCGTCGCCGGCACGCAGATCATGAGGATCTGCGGCAGCCCCCACTGCGTCATGCCCTTCTCGGCGAACAGGCCGATCATCGCCGCGGTCGCCGCGGCGACCGGGCTGGCGGTGATCGCCTGCTGCGAGGCGATCGTCGCGACCGCCATCGGCCGCTCGGGCCGGATCCCGCTCTGGTGGGCGGTCTCGTAAATGACCGGCAGCAGCGGATAGACGATGTGCCCGGTGCCCGCCAGGAACGTGAACGTCCAGGTGGTGAGCGGCGCGACGATGGTCACGTACTTCGGGTTGGCGCGGATGATGCGCTCGGCGATGCGCACCAGGAAGTCGATGCCCCCGGCCGCGTCCATCACCGACGCCGCCATGATCACCGCGAGGATGATCAGCATGACGTCGACCGGCGGCGACGTCGGGTTGACGCCGAACGCCACGATCAGCACCAACAGGCCGACGGCACCCCACAAGCCGAGGCCGACGCCGGACGAGCGCGCGCCCATCCAGATCGCGGCCAGCACGACGAGGAATTGCAGAACAATCGAAAGTGTCATGGTGATTCTTCTCCTTGCGGGCGCGGGCCGCGCGATTGGCTACTGCTCGAACTTCGGGTTGATGAGATTCTCGAACGAGAACATCTCCTCCCACTTCTCCTGGGTCAGGAGCTTGCGTTCCTTGACCACGATCTGGTGCAGCGGCTTGCCTGTCTCGTAACCCTCGCGGGCGATCTCGGCGCACTGCTTGTAGCCGAAGTGGGGCTTCAGCACCGTGACGATGCCGAGCGAGTTCAACACCATGTCGCGGGTGCGCTCGGCGTTGGCGGTGATGCCCTGGATGCAGTTGACGCGCAGGCTGTTGACCGCGTTCTCCATCGTCGAGATCGAGGTGAACAGGGCGAAGGTGATCACCGGCTCCATCACGTTCAACTGCAGCTGGCCGGCGGAGGCCGCGAGCGTCACCGTGAGGTCGAGGCCGATCACGAGGAAGCCGACCTGGTTGACGACCTCCGGGATCACCGGGTTCACCTTGCCGGGCATGATCGAGCTGCCGGGCTGCATCTGCGGCAGGTTGATCTCGTTGAACCCGCAGCGCGGGCCGCTGGCGAGCAGCCGCAGGTCGTTGCAGATCTTGGTCAGCTTCGACGAGGTGCGCTTCAGCACGCCCGAGAGCAGCACGTAGGCGCCGGTGTCGCTGGTCGCCTCGATGAGGTCGCCCGCCAGGATGAACTTGCGGCCGGTGAGCTCGGAGAGGTACTTGGTCGCGAGCTCGGGATAGCCGGGAGCGGCAGTGACCGTCGTGCCGATCGCGGTGGCGCCGAGGTTGATCTCGTGCAGGAACTGGCGAACCTCGGCGATGCGCTGCACCTCCTCGCCGATGGTCGTGCCCCAGCCGTGGAACTCCTGCCCGAGCGACATCGGCACCGCGTCCTGCAGGTGTGTGCGGCCCATCTTGAGCACCCGGTCGAACTCCTTGCCCTTGGCGAAGAATGCCTCCTGCAGCGCGGAGAGGGACTTCATGTACGTTTCGAGGCGCATGATCAGCGCGAGGCGGAACGCCGTCGGGTACATGTCGTTGGTCGACTGCCCGAAGTTCACGTGGTCGTTCGGGTTGACGTACTGGTATTCGCCCTTCTTGTGCCCCAGCGTCTCCAGCGCGATGTTCGCGATCACCTCGTTGGCGTTCATGTTGGTCGAGGTGCCGGCCCCGCCCTGGATGAAGTCGGTGACGAACTGATCGCGCATCTCGCCGGCGATCAGCCGGTCGCAGGCGAGCGCGATCGCGTCGGCAACCTTGGCGTCGAGCACGCCGAGATCGCGATTGGCGAGCGCCGCGGCCTTCTTGGCGTAGCCGAAGGCCTTGATGAAGTTCGGCTCCAGCGACATCGGGATGCCGGTGATGTGGAAGTTCTCCTTGCCGCGCAGCGTCTGCACGCCGTAATAGGCGTCGCTCGGTATTTCACGCTCGCCGAGGAAGTCCTTCTCGATGCGGTGGGTCATGGGCTGCTCCTTGGGGTCGGGAATCGCTGGCGGAACGCGGTCCGCGCGCGGTTCGCAGGTGCAGCCATTGTGGCGACGCAGCCATCGCGACGGCTTTGACTTGGGTCAATTGCGCCCT
>DATIUK010000146.1:0-6492 GCA_035466885.1 Casimicrobiaceae bacterium | reverse complement strand
GAGGAATGCCCGGATGAGTGTGGGTTCCCGCTGCGGCCGCAGGGCGCCCGGCGTCCAGCGGCGTGGCCGGTGTGTCGTTCGCTCCGCCGGGCCACCGGGATCCGGCTGCACGGCGCAGCCCGAGGGGGGGTGGCGCGCACGGCTCGCGCGCCGATTGGGAGACGCGGGCTGCCGCCGTCATAATGAGGGCATCGAACGGGGCAGGAGAGACGGCATGAAGTACAAGGACTACTACGCGATCCTCGGCTTGAAACGCGACGCGACCGCCGACGACATCAAGGCCGCCTATCGCCGGCTCGCACGCAAGTACCACCCCGATGTGTCCAAGGAGAAGGACGCCGAGGAGAAGTTCAAGGAAATGGCCGAGGCGTACGAAACGCTGAAGGACGCGGACAAGCGCGCCGCCTACGATCAACTCGGCAGCTACACGCCCGGCCAGGAGTTCCGCCCGTCTCCGGACTGGGGCGAGCACTTCGCGCGCGGGCAGGGCGGGTTCGACGATCTCGACCTGTCCAGCCTGTTCGCCGGCCTCTCCGGTCGCCAGGGCCGCGGCGGTGCGCGACGCGCCGACCGTGCCATGGCTGGCAGCGACTACGAGGCCGTCGTGCGGATCTCGCTCGAGCAGGCGTTCCATGGCGCGGAAATCGATCTCGAGCTTTCGGTGCTCGAGTGGAGTCCGGACGGTGGAGCGCGGCGCGTGCCGCATCGGGTGAAGACGCGCATTCCGCGCGGCGTCACCGACGGCGAGAAGCTGCGGGTCCCCGGCAAGGGCGGCAAGGGTGTCAATGGCGGTCCCGACGGCGACCTCTACCTCGACGTGGAGGTGACCGATCATCCGTTGTATCGCGTGTCCGGCCAGGATCTCTACATCGACCTGCCGCTGGCACCCTGGGAGGCGATCCTCGGCACCAGCGTGCAATTGCCGACTCCCGCCGGCGCCGTCGCGCTCAAGGTGCCGGCCGGCACGCGGGCGGGACAGCAGCTCCGCCTGGCGGGCCGGGGCATGGCGCGCGTCGGCGGCGCCGCCGGTCACTTGTACGCAATGGTGCGCATCGAGGTCCCGACGGTCGACGACGACGCGCAGCGTGCGCTGTACCGCAAGCTCGCCGAGACCGCGAACTTCAATCCGCGTGCCCACCTGGAGCAGGAGGTTGCCCGATGACCCATGCCACCACCGACGCGGTGTGCCTCGACGCGAGCGTCGAGGTGACCTGGACGGATCTGGTCAGCGCCGCAGGACTGCCGGAGGAAGAGCTGCGCGAGCTGGTGCGCTACGGCGCGCTGGTTCCGCGCGACCCCGCGGCCCCGACGTGGACCTTCGAGGCGCGCTGGCTCGTGGTCGCCAGGACCGCGTCGCGGATTCGCCACGACTTCGAGCTCGACCCCTACGGCGTCAGCGTCGTTCTCGGCTATGTCGAGCGGATCGAGCGCCTGGAGGCGGAGATCAGGGCGCTGCGCGCGAAGCTGGGCTGACGGCAACGCTCACGGACCGGCCGCGAGGGGGCGACCCGGACCGGGGGGGCAGAACGCCCGGAACGAGCCGCGTGCACGCGCCGGACGCCGGGGCGCTGCTGTGTACGCTTCCGAACAGACGCTGTGCGCGCACGGCGCCACACTGCAATTGACTCTCGCGGTGCGCGGCGGGTTGCAACTTACCTGCCGTGCAGAATTGGCTCGCCGTCGAGAGCGCCATGGGTCGGAGTTGCACTTACGCCGGCTCCTGTCGTGTATCAAGCCAGCCAACTATCGGGAAACCGATCAACGCAAAGGTGCCTTCGATGCTCTATACGATTGCGGTTGTCCTGCTCGTCCTGTGGCTGCTGGGCCTGGTCACGTCCTACACGATGGGCGGCTTTATCCACGTTCTGGTGGTGATTGCAGTGGTCATGGTGCTGGTCAACCTCATCAGCGGGCGGCGCTCGTTGTGACGCTCCGCCGGCAGCGCCGTGCAGACGCCCGCAGAGCGCGCCGGCGCGCGACGATGCCGGTGTTGCGGCGCCAGGGAGTACCGCGGGCCGGGACGTGACGAAGTGGTTGCGGTGACGGTCGGCCGCGACCGGGTAACGACAACATGAGAACGCAAGGATTACGCCAATGAACGCAAGAGAGTGGATGGTGGATGCAGGCGGCGAGCGGGTGACCACGGAAAAGCTGAGAGCCGATCTGCGGGTGCTCGTTGCCGACATGGAGCAACTGCTGGACGCGACGGCCACCCAGACGGGGCAGCACATCGCGCAGGTGCGCAGCAATGCGGTGCAATCGCTCCAATCCGCGAAGGAACGGCTTGCGAGCCTGCAGGATGCGACGCTCGCGAAGGCCCGTGCGGCCGGGCGCGAAACCGACCGCTACGTGCACGCCAACCCCTGGCCGGTGATCGCGATCTGCGCCGCTGCGGGAGTGGCGCTGGGAGTCGTTCTTTCGCGTGACGGACACCCCGAGCCCTAGCCTTGGCGACGGCGGAGCCTCGGTCCCCGAACGGGGTGCCGGGGGTGCCGGTCGGCCTCACCACAAGCGGTCGAGCGGGACCGACCGGCCCCTGCGCGAAAAGTGGCCCTTCACGAAGGTGACGTGGAAGCAGTTGATGATCTCGCGGGTGGCTTCGAAGGTCTCGACCGCGCCGCCCAGGTAGAACAGCCAGGTCCTGCGAAACTTCTCGTCGAAGCGAATGGGGTCGAGCGCGCGGATCCGCTCCCAGTTCGCCTCGAGGTTGCGCAGCCAGTGCTCGACGGTGCGATGGTAGTGGTAGGACATGTTCTCCACGGAGCGCACGTCCAGGCCGTGCTTCTCCATCAGGATCAGCGTCTCCGCCAGGCTTGGAATGTAGCCGCCGGGAAAGATGTGCCTGATCGTGCAGTAGTTGGTCGGCCGCTTCCGGATGTTGAACGTGGCCGAGATCAGGCCGACGCCGCCCGGGCGCAGGCCCACCGCGATGCTGCGGATCCATTCCTCGTTGCAGTCGCGCCCCGCATGTTCATGGACGCCGACCGAGACGAAGCGGTCGTAGCACGACG
Organism: Casimicrobiaceae bacterium; assembly: GCA_035466885.1. Classification (GTDB taxonomy): domain Bacteria; phylum Pseudomonadota; class Gammaproteobacteria; order Burkholderiales; family Casimicrobiaceae; genus CAIWHR01. The sequence continues at coordinate 3,481 of DATIUK010000146.1, read as the reverse complement.
GTTCGCCGGCCAGCTCGCGGTGGTCCTTCTCCACCAGCCTCAGCTGGCCGCGAAACCCGCGCTGCTGCATCAGCGTACGGAAACCGTCGTTCTGGTGGCGGACGAGTCCGTAGCAGGTCACGTCCGCGCCGAACTTCTCGGCCGCCAGCATCGATAGGTATCCCCACCCGGGGCCGATCTCGACCAGCTTGTCGCCGGGGTTCAGGCGCAGCTTACGGCAGATCCGGTCGAAGTTGTCGCGTTGCGCGCCGTCGAGCGTCTGGGTGTCGTCCGTCCAGAATCCCTCGGTGTAGCCGTAGGTTTCCCCGAGCAGTAGACGGAAGAACTCCATCGGCAAACCATAGTGGAACTCGGCGTTGCGCTTCGCCTGCGCGCGGTCCTTGTTGTTCTGTCGCCACTCGAGCAGCCGGCGCTTGACGAAGGTCAGCGGATGCTCGATGCGCCCAAAGGGCTTGCGGAAGCCGATGTTGACCAGTCGGCGCAGTCCCTGTTCGCCGACGATGTCCACGTCACCGCGGAAGTAGGCCTCGAGAAACTCGAACATCCCACCGAAGACCATGCACCACTCCGCGGTCCGCTTGCGGAAGATGATCGTGACGTCGGGTTCGCCGAGGCGCGTCGTGTCGTAGGTGGTGGCGTCGGAAAAGACGAGCCTCACGTGGTACTTGGCACCCGCGGCAACCCTGTCGACGATGCGCCGGATCAGCGCTCGAACCATGATGGATCCGCGGGCTCAGCGGGCGAAAAGATCGCGGGATTGGGTCGGTCGGTGCATCGAACCCGGATGCAGTCGGTGACGGGACATTCGAACCGGTGGCGGGCGGCCTCGGCGGGTCAGGCGACGGTCCCGAACAGCGCGCCGACGCCTGCGGTCAGCGCCATGGCAAGGGCGCCCCAGAAAGTGACCCGCGCGGCACCCCGCTTCACGTTGGCACCACCGACGCCCGCGGCGACGCCACCCAGGAGCGCGAGGAACAACAGTGACGTTCCCGAGACGACCGGAATCAGTGCAGGCCCGGAGACGGCGGCAACGGCCAAGAGGGGCAGGGCGGCGCCGACGGCGAAGCTTGCCGCCGAGGTGAGCGCCGCCTGGATCGGTCGTGCGCTCAGCGTGTCGGAGATGCCGAGCTCGTCGCGGGCGTGCGCGCCGAGCGCGTCGTGGGCCATGAGCTGCTTGGCGACCTCTTTCGCCAGTTCAGGATCGAGGCCGCGGCCGACGTAGATGGCGGTGAGTTCCGACTGCTCGCCCTGGTGGTCGGCGGCGAGCTCCTTGCGCTCCATGTCGAGCGCCGCCTGCTCCGAGTCGGCCTGCGAGCGGACGGAGACGTACTCGCCTGCCGCCATCGACATCGCGCCCGCGACCAAGCCGGCGATGCCGGCTACCATCACGGCACCGTGCGTCGCATTGGCGGCAGCGACACCCAGCACCAGGCTCGCCGTCGAGACGATTCCGTCGTTGGCGCCGAGGACTGCGGCGCGCAGCCAGCCGATGCGGTCGGTGCGATGCCGCTCGCTATGGCGCATGATCATCGTCGGGGGCATCCTCGACGGGGTGGCAGCAGCGCCTGCCCGAGGATGCGGGCGGTACGCGGAAACCGGGTTGCTCCGACATCACGATACCCACTACGGGACCAGCAAGACTGAGGAGGTTCGGTTCAATTTAATGGTCTCCCCCGTGACTCATCTTGATCTGGGTCAAGCCGTCGTGTTCGCGACGCACCGAGGGCAGCGACGTATCGCAGGGAGATGACTCGTGCGCACCAGGCGCTGCGGCGAGCCACTCCTTGAGCTGTCGGTAGACTGCCGGCCGGCTGAGCAATTCGAGGTGGTTGGTGCGATACGCCACATGCAGCCGCGACGGGTCGAATTGCAGGGTGAGGCGTGGATTCGGGTGGCGGCCCATCGCGCTCTCGAGCGGCACGATGCCGTCGCCGATCAGCCGGTCGCTCAGATCGCCGGCCTTGCTGCCGGTGGTGGCAGCGATCGCATAGCACGCGACACCCTCCGGCAGTGGAACGGCGGTGTGCTGTCCGTTGCCGGGGGCAAACCGGTCGCGGCGTTTCCAGTCCTTGTCCAGCAGATAGCCGAACCGCAGATCGGTGATGCCCGCGCTGCGGATCTTGCCCAGGCGGGCCAGCGGCGCAGAGTAGGGCGTCGTGCCCAGCAGCAGGTCCACCCAATTGCCGCCGCGCTCGAGGGGGGCTCCGTGGTGTGGCGCCCCGACGAAGACGGCCTTGGTCAGATGACCGAGCCATGCATGGTGTGCGAGCTTCCCATAGTGGCAGGCGCTGCGGGCGACGAGTCCGCCCATGCTGTGTCCGACGAGGACGAGTTCGGTCACCGGCACGGGCCAGCGCTCGACCAGGGACTCGAGCAGTTCGGCGAACGCGCGGCCGTTGGACGAGATGTGCAAGCCGCTGTTGTAGTGCAGGTACACCGCCGTGCACCCGAGGTCGTGGGCGAGAGCTGCGCCGTGATCGTGCCCATTGCGCTTCCACTGCAGGTCGCACATGCACAGGCCGTGCAGGAGCACGACAATCTTGCTCCCCGCATGCGGAACGGCGGCGGCAAGCGGCTCGCGATCCATCGGCAAGGCAACGCCGCCTCGGCGCAGGCGCATCTCAATCGCCAGCGGCTTGTTCGAGGCTGCCAAATAGTCGCCGAGGACGCCATTCAGTGCCGCGAGCAGCGCCTCTCGCCCCGGCCAGTGGTGCTGCTCTCCGAGGAGCGGCTCGAGCTGGGCCAGGAGCCGGTCGAGGCCCCGTCCGACGAGGCCGATGACGCCATGGACGCCCCGGTAGACGATCCGGGTGATGCCTTTGGTACGATCGCCTCGTCGCGTCGCGCGCATTGCCGGCACGCTGGCAATGCTGTAGTGCATCGCCTCGACCATGTCGACGACGCCGACGATGCCGGCGATGGTCAGGCGGGCCACTCCGCGAAGATCGTTCGCTCTTCCGGCCACCTTCTTGATCATCGTCGCAATCGGCAGTGCTGGAGAGTCCGCTCGCTGCGCTTCAAACGCATCGATTGACGTGCCTTCGCGCGGTCGCTGGGTCACGCCCCACGCAGCGTGTCCGCTTCCGGCGCGCGTTGCCCGTGGAAGGCAATCGACCGCGAGGTCAGGCGCCCTTCTTCGCGGCCTTGACGTCCTGTTTGACGTCGCCGAACTTGGCCTGTGCCTTGCCCAGCGTCTTCTGGGCCTTCCCTTTTGCCTGCAGCGACTCGTTGCCGACAAGCTTTCCGGCGGCCTCCCGGATCTTGCCCTTTGCTTCCTTGACCCGGCCTTGCACCTGATCCTTGTTCATGCCCATGACGTCCCCCAAAGCTCTCCGTGGCCGGTGGCCACGGGCCCTGCCGAAAGACCGGAATCTCCCGCCGACACGTCAAGGAGTTCCGCCACTCGTGCGATGGTGTCGACATGACCTTCCCATCGCCACGAAGTTCGCCGCATCAATGCTGCGACAATGATTTCAGTCTG
>DATIUK010000145.1:0-6776 GCA_035466885.1 Casimicrobiaceae bacterium | reverse complement strand
GTCCGGCAGGCGAACCGCAGAAGACAACGCCGCCCGGCGTCAACCGGGCGGCGTTTGCATCTGCAGCGTCGTCCTAAGCGACGCCGAGGGTCTCGCGGACCGCGGCGACGACCGCGTCGACGGTGTTGCCGAAGTGCGCGTACAGCGCCGGCGCCGGCGCCGATTCGCCGAAGCGCTCGATGCCGACGATGCGCCCCTCGCGTCCGACGTAGCGCCACCAGGTCTCCGGATGGCCGGCCTCGACGGCGACCGTCGGCACGCCGGCTGGCAGGACGCGGCTGCGGTACGCGGCGTCCTGGCGCTGGAACGCCGACGTGCAGGGCATCGACACCACCCGCACCGGCAGCCCGGCCTGCTGCAGCCGCTCCCGCGCCTGCAGCGCGAGCTGCACCTCCGAGCCGGTGGCGATGATGACGGCGCGCGCCGGGCCCTGGTCGGCCTCGGCCAGCACGTAGCCGCCGCGCGCGACATCGCCGGCGTCGATCCGCGGCCCCTGCGCGAGATTCTGCCGCGACAGCAGCAGCGCCGTCGGCCCGTCGCGACGCTCGATCGCGGCGGCCCAGGCCAGCGCCGTCTCGTAGGCGTCGGCGGGCCGCCAGACGTCGAGCCCGGGGACGAGCCGCAGCGACGCGGCGTGCTCGACCGGCTGGTGCGTCGGCCCGTCCTCGCCCAGCCCGATCGAGTCGTGCGTGAACACGTAGACGACGCGCTGGCGCATCAGCGCAGCCATCCGGATCGCGTTGCGCGCATAGTCGGAGAACACGAGGAACGTCCCGCCGTAGGGCAGGAGGCCGCCGTGCAGCGCCAAGCCGTTCATCAGCGCCGCCATGCCGAACTCGCGCACGCCGTAGTGCAGGTAGTTGCCGGTCGCCGACTCGGGGGCGAACGGGGTCGTCGCCTTGGTGTCGGTGAGGTTCGACCCGGTGAGGTCGGCCGAGCCGCCGACGAGCTCGGGCACGCGCGCGGTCAGGATCTCCAGCGCCTGCTGCGAGGACTTGCGCGTCGCGACCGGCGTCGCGACGGCGGCCGCCGCCGTGACCAGCGCCGCCCGGGTCGCGTCCCAGTCCCGCGGCAGCTCGTTTGCCATCCGGCGCCGGAACTCCGCGGCGTCCGCCGGGTGGGCGGCGGCGTACTCGGCGAACAGCGCGTTCCACGCGGCCTGCCGCTGCGCGCCCTCCGCGCGCGCGTCCCACTCCGCGCGCAAGGCGGGGGGGATCTCGAACGGCGCGGCAGTCCACTGCAGGCGCTCCCGCGTTCGCGCGACCTCGTCGGCGCCCAGCGGCGCCCCGTGTGCCTCGGCGGTGTCGACCTTGCCCGGCGAGCCGAAGCCGATGTGCGTGCGGCAGAGGATCAGCGTCGGGTGCGCCGACTGCGCCCGCGCGGCGTGCAGCGCCGCGTCGAGCGCCGACGCGTCGTGGCCGTCGACGCCGGCGATCACGTTCCAGCCGTAGGCGCGGAAGCGCGCCGCCGTGTCGTCGCGGAACCAGCCGCGCACTTCGCCGTCGATCGAGATGCCGTTGTCGTCGTAGAGCACGGCGAGCTTGCCGAGGCCGAGGACGCCGGCGAGCGACGCGGCCTCGTGCGAAACGCCTTCCATCAGGCAGCCGTCGCCGACGAACGCGTAGGTGCGGTGGTCGACGATCGCGAGGCCGGCCCGGTTGAAGCGCTGCGCCAGCATCCGCTCGGCCAGCGCCATGCCGACGGCGTTGGCGAAGCCCTGGCCCAGCGGCCCGGTCGTGGTCTCGACGCCGGGCGTGAGCCCGACCTCGGGATGGCCGGGGGTCTTCGAGTGCAGCTGCCGGAAGTTCTTCAGTTCGTCGAGCGGCAGGTCGTAGCCGGTGAGGTGCAGCAGCGCGTACAGCAGCATCGAGCCGTGGCCGTTGGAGAGCACGAAGCGGTCGCGATCGGGCCAATGCGGGTCTGCGGGGTTGTGCCGCAGGTGGCGCTGCCACAGCACGGTGGCGATGTCGGCCATGCCCATCGGCATGCCCGGGTGGCCGGACTTCGCCTTCTCGACGGCGTCGATGGCGAGGAAGCGCAGCGCGTTGGCGGCGGGGGAGGAGTGCGACATGGGCGTTGCCTCTCGGAGTCGGTGACGGCGCGGCGCTACTGCGCGCGGCGCTTGATGTCCATCAGGCGCAGGATGAGCGGCGTGAAGATGAGCTGCATCGCCACGCCCATCTTGCCGCCCGGGCAGACGATGGTGTTCGAGCGCGACATGAACGAGTCGTGCAGCATCGACAGCAGGTACGGGAAGTCGATGCCCTTCGGGTTGGCGAAGCGGATCACCAGCAGGCTCTCGTCGGCCGTCGGAATGTCCTGCGCGATGAACGGGTTCGACGTGTCGACCACCGGGACGCGCTGGAAGTTGACGTGCGTGCGCGCGAACTGCGGCACGATGCAGTTCACGTAGTCGGGCATCCGCCGCATGATCGTGTCGACGACCGCCTCCTGCGAGTAGCCGCGCAGGTTCTTGTCGCGGTGCAGCTTCTGGATCCACTCGAGGTTGATGATCGGCACCACGCCCACCAGCAGGTCGGCGTGGCGGCCGACGTCGACGCCTTCGGTCTGCGCGGCGCCGTGCAGGCCCTCGTAGAACAGGAGGTCGGTCTTCGCGGGGAGGTCGGTCCAGGGCGTGAAGGTGCCGGGCTCCTGCTTGTACGGTGCGGCCTCCTCGGCGTCGTGCAGGTAGCGGCGCACCTTGCCGCCGCCGGTCTCGCCGTAGGTCCTGAACAGCGCCTCGAGCTCGGCCAGGAGGTTCGCGTCGGCGCCGAAGTGACTGAAGTTGTGGTTGCCCTTCTCGGCGGCGGCGGCGAGCTGCGCGCGCATCTCCAGGCGGTTGTAGCGATGGAACGAGTCACCCTCGACGAAGGCGGCATCGAGCTTCTCGCGCCGGAAGATGTGCTGGAAGGTGCGCATCACCGTGGTCGTGCCCGCGCCCGAAGAGCCGGTGATCGCGATGATGGGGTGTCTGGCCGACATGGGGGTTCTGCTCCGAAGTGGGGGGAAAGGCGCCGTCGACTACGCGATGGCGTTGCGGTACAGCGACCGCTCGTTGAACAGCGGCGAGCTGAACGGCTGGTCCTCGCCGCGGTCGTACTCGGCGTGGTAGCGCTCGAGCCGCGCGACCTCGTTGCGCGAGCCCAGGATCACCGGTACGCGCTGGTGCAGCATCTCGGGCCGGACCTCGAGGATGCGGCCGCGCCCGGTCGACGCGGCGCCGCCCGCCTGCTCGATCAGCATCGCCATCGGGTTCGCCTCGTAGAGCAGCCGCAGGCGCCCGGGGCGCTTCGGGTCCTTGGTGTCCTTCGGGTACATGAACAGGCCGCCGCGCATCAGGATCCGGTGGACCTCGGCGACCATCGACGCGATCCAGCGCATGTTGAAGTCCTTCTCGCGGTCGCCCGACTTCCCGGCGACGCACTCCTCGACGTAGCGCTTGACCGGCGGTTCCCAGAAGCGCTGGTTCGACGCGTTGACGGCGAACTCGTGCGTGTCGGGCGCGATCGACAGGTTCGGGTGGGTGAGGATGTAGGCGCCGATGTCGGGATCGAGCGTGAAGCCGTGCACGCCGGTGCCCAGCGTGAGCACGATCATCGCCGCCGGGCCGTACAGCGCGTAGCCGGCGCAGACCTGCTCGGTGCCCGGCTGCAGGAAGTCCGCCGCGACCGGGTCGGTGACGCCCTCGGGCGCGCGCAGCACCGAGAAGATCGTGCCCACGGTGACGTTGACGTCGAGGTTCGACGAGCCGTCCAGCGGATCGAACACCAGGAGATAGCGGCCGCGCGGGTGCTCCGCCGGGATCTTGTACGGCTCCTCCATCTCCTCTGACGCCATCCCGGCCAGCGCGCCGCCCCACTCGCAGCTCTTCAGCATGATGTCGTTGCTGACCATGTCCAGCGGCACCTGCTTTTCGCCCTGGACGTTGACGTTGTCGGTCGTCCCCCGGACGCCGCTGAGCGCGCCCTTGGCGACGGCGACGGCGATGTACTTGCACGCGGTCTGGATGTCGTTGACCAGCGCGATGAGCTCGGCGCCGCAGGCGAGCTTGCGCTGCTCCTCGATGATGAACTTGGACAGGGTCGAGCGACGGTACGGCATGGCGGTTCCCTTCAGGGGGTGTTGAACACGCGGCTCGCCCGGAGGTCGGCGGCCGTGATCGTGGACAGCGCTTCGCGGGTCGCGATCGCGCCGGAGGCGAACAGGCGGTTCGCCTGGCGCAGCCGAGCGCGGTCGAGCGCGTTGCGCACCGAGCGGGCGTTGGCGAAGTGCGGCTGGCAGCGGCGCAGCGCGACGTACTCGCGGAACGTCGCCAGCGCCTCGTCGTCGAGGCGGTAGTCCTGCTGCGCGAGCATGAGCTGTGCGATCTGGGCGAGCTCGGCGTCGTCGTAGTCGGGGAAGTCGATGTGGTGCGCGATCCGCGACGACAGGCCCGGGTTGCTGCGGAAGAACGTGTCCATCCGGTCCTTGTAGCCGGCGAGGATGACGACGAGGTCGTCGCGCTGGTTCTCCATCACCTGCAGCAGGATCTCGATCGCCTCCAGGCCGTAGTCGCGCTCGTTCTCGGGCCGGTACAGGTAGTAGGCCTCGTCGATGAACAGCACGCCGCCCATCGCGCGCTTCAGCACCTCCTTGGTCTTGGGCGCCGTGTGGCCGATGTACTGGCCGACCAGGTCGTCGCGGGTCACCGACACGAGGTGGCCCTTGCGCACGTAGCCCAGCCGATGGAGGATCTCCGCCATCCGCAGCGCGACCGTCGTCTTGCCGGTGCCGGGGTTGCCGGTGAAGCTCATGTGCAGCGACGGCGCGGCGCCGGTGAGCCCCAGCGACGCGCGCGCCTTGGAGACGATCAGGTAGGCGGCGATCTCGCGGATCCGCTGCTTCACCGGCGCGAGGCCGATGAGCTCGCGATCGAGCTGGTCGAGCACCTCCTGCACGTTCGCCTCGCGCAGGAGGGCATTGAGGTCGACGCTGGCGGCGGGTTCCATGGTCGCGCGCTGCGGGCGATCGCGGGGCTAGTACCGCCGGCCAGCGGGCTTGTCGGCGGCGTAGGCGCGGGTCGTGTAGCGGATGTTGCGCCCGCCCGCCTCCTGCCGCTCGAGCGCGAAGCCGGGCTCGTCGGCCGGTCGGTGGACGATGAACGACAGCACCATCGACTCGACGCCGCGCGTCGAATCGAACGCGTTGACCTTGATGTAGTGGTTCGGGAATGCCTTGCGGCAGGCGTTGACCTCGAACAGCACCGCGGCGCCGTCCTTGAGGTCGAACATCGGCAGCCCCCACATGTCCCAGTAGGTGTTGCGCGGGTGCGCGTCGTCGGTGTGCTCGACCGAGCAGGCCCAGCCGCGCGAAAGGGCGTAGTCGACCTGGGCGCGGATCTCGGCGTCGGTCAGGTCGGGCAGAAACGAAAAGGCTCCTTGGGTGATGCGCATGGCCGTGGTCCTCTAGGAAGCGGTGGCGGTGGGGACGAAGTCGGGCGTGTCGGTCGACGTGTAGTTGAAGCTCACGTCCTTCCAGGTCTCGAGCGCGGCTTCGAGCGGCTTGCACCACTTGGCCGCCGCGCGCAGCACGTCCGGGCCTTCGCTGGGCAGATCCTTGCCCTCGTTGCGCGCCTTGACGATCGCTTCCAGCGCGACGCGGTTGGCGGTGGCGCCGGCCTGCACGCCCATCGGGTGGCCGATGGTGCCGCCGCCGAACTGCAGCACGACGTCGTCGCCGAACATGTGGACCAGCTGGTGCATCTGCCCGGCGTGGATGCCACCGGACGCGACGGGCATCACGCGGCGCAGGTCGGCCCAGTCCTGGTCGAAGAAGAGGCCGCGCTGCAGGTCCTGCCTGGTCACCGCGTCGCGGCAGACATTGTAGAAGCCCTGCACGGTCATCGGATCGCCCTCGAGCTTGCCGACCGCGGTGCCGGCGTGCAGGTGGTCGACGCCGGCGAGCCGCAGCCACTTGGCGATCACCCGGAACGACACGCCGTGGTTCTTCTGCCGCGTGTAGGTGCCGTGCCCGGCGCGGTGCATGTGCAGGATCATGTCGTTCCTGCGGCACCAGTTCGACATCGACTGGATCGCGGTCCAGCCGATGACGAGGTCGATCATCACGATGTTGGAACCCAGCTCCTTCGCGAAATCGGCGCGCTCGTACATGTCCTCCATCGTCGCGCCGGTGACGTTGAAATAGTGGCCCTTGATCTCGCCCGCGTTGGCCTGCGCGCGGTTGACGGCCTCCATGCCGAACAGGAAGCGGTCGCGCCAGTGCATGAACGGCTGCGAGTTGATGTTCTCGTCGTCCTTGGTGAAGTCGAGGCCGCCGGTCAGCGCCTCGTAGATCACCCGGCCGTAGTTCTTGCCGGACAGCCCCAGCTTCGGCTTCATCGTCGCGCCCAGCAGCGGGCGGCCGTACTTGTCGAGGCGCTCGCGCTCGACGACGATGCCGGTCGGCGGTCCCTTGAAGGTCTTCACGTAGGCGACCGGCACGCGGATGTCCTCGAGCCGCCCGGCCTTCAGCGGCTTGAAGCTGAACACGTTGCCGATCAGCGATGCGGTCACGTTGGCGATCGAGCCTTCCTCGAACAGGATGAGGTCGTAGGCGACGAAGGCGAAGTACTGCTGCTCGGTCGGCGTGCCGGGTCCGGTATTGGGCACCGGGTCGACGCGGTAGGCTTTGGCGCGGTAGCTGTCGGCGGCGGTCAGCAGGTCGGTCCACACCACAGTCCAGGTGGCGGTCGACGACTCGCCGGCGACCGCGGCGGCGGCTTCCTCGGCGTCGACGCC
>DATIUK010000144.1:0-3637 GCA_035466885.1 Casimicrobiaceae bacterium | reverse complement strand
AGTGTCGGCACGCGGACCGCGCGTGCGGGCCGCAACCCGCGGACCGGCGACGCGATCCGCATCGCGGCGGCGAAAGTCCCGCGCTTCCGTGCTGGAAAAGCGCTCAGGGATGCTGTAAACTGAGCGGCTTGATTGACGTCGACTGGGAGATCGCGGTGCCGGCCCCGCCGGGTCCGCGGGAAACAGGAGACGGGGTGCCCGGCAGCGGCCCGCTTCAGGAGGGTGCTTAGCTCAGTTGGTAGAGCGTCGCCCTTACAAGGCGAATGTCGGCGGTTCGAACCCGTCAGCACCCACCAGCGACGCCGCGGCGGCGATCGCCGGGAGAACGAGTGCATGGAGTGGTAGTTCAGTTGGTTAGAATACCGGCCTGTCACGCCGGGGGTCGCGGGTTCGAGTCCCGTCCACTCCGCCAACACCGCACGAAGGGCGAACGCGAGTTCGCCCTTTTTGGTATCGACCGCCGCGTGCGCCGGGAAGATCCCGGCGTCGGCGCGGAACACGGGGCGCGTCCCGCGGGGCGCCCGCAGCGACTGGCGGACCATTCATGTTCGATTTCGTAAGCAACCACAAGCGCATCGTCCAGATCGTCCTGGCGCTGATCGCGCTGCCGTTCGCCTTCTTCGGCGTCGACTACTACTTCCGCAGCGGCGACGCGCGGGCGACCGACGTCGCCAAGATCGGCGACTACCGGGTCACGCAGGCCGAGTACGACCAGTCGCTGCGCGAGCAGCAGGACCGGATGCGCCAGCAGCTCGGACGCAATTTCGATCCCGCGCTGTTCGACAATCCCGAGGTCCGGATGGCGATCCTCGACCAGCTCGTCTCCCAGCAGATCCTGCTGCAGAAGGCACGCGACCTGGGCTTCCGCGTCTCCGACTCGCAGCTGCAGCAGGCGATCGCCGAGCTGCCGGTGTTCCAGGAGAACGGACGCTTCTCGCCGGAACGCTACCGCCAGGTGCTCGCGGCGCAGAACATGTCGCCGCTGTTCTTCGAGGGCCGCCTGCGGCAGGAGCTGCTGCTCGCGGCGCTGCAGGATCCGGTCGCGCTGGGCAGCATCGTCGCCCGCGGCAGCGCCGAGCGCTACATCAACCTGCTCGAGCAGCAGCGGGTGGTCGCCCTCGCCGGCGTCGACGCCGAGCCGTTCGTCAAGGACGTCAAGGTCGACGACGCCGAGGTGAAGGCGTTCTACGACGGCAACGCCAAGGCGTTCGAGACGCCCGAGCAGGTCCGCTTCGAGTACCTGCTGCTCTCGCAGGATGCGCTGGCTCCGCAGGTGGCCGTCGATCCCGCCGAGGTGAGGAAGGCATACGACGAGAACGCGCGGCAGTACACGCAGCCGGAGGAGCGCAAGGCGGCGCACATCCTGATTGCCGTCAAGCCCGACGCCAAGGACGACGAGAAGGCCGCGGCGAGGAAAAAAGCCGAGGACCTGCTGGCGCAGGCGAAGGCGGCGCCGCAGCGCTTCGCCGAGCTCGCCAAGGCGAACTCGCAGGATCCCGGCTCGGCCACCGAAGGCGGCAACCTCGGCAGCTTCCCGCGCGGCACGATGGTCAAGACCTTCGACGACGCGGTGTTCGCGATGAAGCCGGGCGAGATCGCCGGGCCGGTGCAGAGCGAGTTCGGCTATCACGTGATCCGGCTCGACGGCGTGACGCCCGCGCGGTCGCGTCCGTTCGAGGAGGCGAAGGCGCAGATCGAGGCCGACCTCAAGCGGCAGAAGACCGCGCAGAAGTTCGCCACGGCGGCCGAGCAGCTGCAGAACCTCGTCTACGAGCAGGCCGACTCCCTGCAAGGGCCGGCGAAAGCGATCGGCATCGAGGTGAAGTCGTCGCCGCTGGTGACGCGCTCGCAGGCGCAGGCGATCGCGCAGGGCAACGCCAAGTTCGTGCAGGCGCTGTTCTCGCCCGAGTCGCTTGCGGGCAAGCGCAACACCGAGGCGATCGAGATCGGGCCCAACCTGCTGATGGCGGGTCGCATCGTCGAGCACAAGCCGGCGGCGCCGCGTCCGCTCGCCGAGGTGGCCGACGAGATCCGCCGCCAGCTGGTGCGCAAGGGCGCCGGCGAGCTCGCGCAGAAGGCCGGCCAGGAGAAGCTCGCCCTGCTCGAGCAGGGACGCTCGGCGAAGGAAGCCGGCCTCGTGTTCGGCCAGCCGGTAACGGTCAATCGCAGCCAGGCGCAGCCGGGGTTCTCCCCCGACGCGCTGACGCGGATCTTCCGTCTCGCGCCAGAATCGCTGCCGAAGACCATCGGACTGCCCAACGAGCGCGGCGGGTACTCGGTCTACCGGGTCGAGAAGGTGCTCGAGCCGGCGCCGGCCGACGCCGCGAAGCTCGCCGCCGCCAGCGGGCGCATCGGCGGCGAACTCGGGCGCGAGCTCTTCGCGGCCGACCTCGCAGTGCTGAAGGCGAAGTCCGACGTCAAGATCAACCAGGCGAACGTACTCAAGAAGTGACCGGCGCGCGGCGCGCCACATTCGAAACAGAACGGCGGCCCCGCGAGGCCGCCGTTCTGTTTCGGATCGACGGAAGACGTGCTACTTCGCGCAGTTGGTCGCGATCCAGCGCTGGAGTTCCGCCTGCTCCCGTGCACGCGCCGGGCCGTCGAGGGCGTAGCGCTGGCCCTTCTCGTCGTAGCGATAGACGACGCGCTGGCTCTCGCCCAGCGCCTGCACCTGAGCCCTGGCGCTCGCGCAGTTGGTGTTGCGCTTGCCGGCGTCCGCGCGGGCCTTCGCCTCGTCTTCGCCCTGCTTGACGCGGTCCTGCTGCCGCTTCTTGAGCTCGGCTTCCTGCTCGGCCATCTCGCGTACCGCGTTCGGATTTGCCGGCGGCGGCGCGGCGTTCATCTGCTCGGATTTGACCCCCGGCGGCGGCGGCTGGTCGGAGTAGACGGTCCGGCCGCTGGCGTCGGTCCACTTGTACAGGCCCGCGGCCGCCGGAAGTGCGGCCGCCAGCAACGCGACGACGGCAACCTGCAGTCCGCGTCGCAGCGCTGCGGCGGCATGACGCTCTCCAGCGTTCGGGGCTCTCGCTTCGGGCATGACCCACCTCGGTCCGCGTTATGACATTGGCAAGGTAATCCAAGACGGCGGTGCGGTCAAACGGGCGGCGGACCGGGGGCGGCAACCGGCCGACGCGTGGCGGCGCCGATCGCCCGGCGGGTATAATCCGTTTTTGCGCCCAGGAGCCCAACTCATGCGTGTCGTCAGGAAAGCTCTGACATTCGACGACGTCCTGCTGGTCCCCGCGCACTCGCTGGTCGTTCCCCGCGAAGTCTCCCTCGCCACCCGCCTCACCCGCTCGATCACCCTCAACATCCCGCTGGTCTCGGCGGCGATGGACACCGTCACCGAAGCGCGGCTCGCGATCGCCATCGCGCAGGAGGGAGGGCTGGGGATCATCCACAAGAACATGACGCCGGCCAAGCAGGCGGCCGAGGTCGCCAAGGTCAAGCGGTTCGAGAGTGGCGTGGTCAAGGACCCGCTGACGATCCCGCCGACGCTGTCGGTCCGCGAAGTCATCGCGCTGAAGCAGCAGCACCGGTTCTCCGGGCTGCCGGTCGTCGAGGCAGGGCGCGTCGTCGGCATCGTGACCAACCGCGACCTGCGGTTCGAGACCGAGCTCGACCAGCCGGTGGCCAA
>DATIUK010000143.1:0-17618 GCA_035466885.1 Casimicrobiaceae bacterium | reverse complement strand
GCCCAGGCCCTCGATGTTGTAGTACGGGTTGCCGAGCGCGTGGATCTCGAGCTCGCAGCCGTTGCAGGAGCCCGCGTCGACCTGTCGGATCGCGAGTGCGCGGCCGAGCGTGCGCCGCACGGACTCGTTGAGCCTCGCGACCTCGGCCGCCGCCGGCGCCGTCGCGGGCGTGGGCTCGGTGCGGATTCCGGTGCGGACAATCTGGCGCAGGAGCTGGAACATGGGGTGTCAGTCGCTTCGCAGGTGCGCTGCGGACGGGTGGTTGTTCACAGGTCGTGGCCGCTGTAGGAGAGATTGAACGACTTGTTGATCAGCGGGAAGTCGGGAACGATGTTGCCGATCACCGCGTGCTCGAGCACGGGCCAGTTCGCCCACGACGCATCCTGCGGGTGGCAGCGGCGGATCGTGTCGCCCGGCCCGCAGTCCAGCGCGATCAGCACCGGCCCGCGCCAGCCTTCGACGCAGCCGATGGCGAGCCCCGCGCGCGACAACGCCGGCAGCGGCTCCCGGACCGGGCCGTCGGGCAGGCCGTCGACGATCGCCGCGATCAGCCGCAGCGACTCGGCGATCTCGTCGAAGCGAACGGCGACCCGGGCCGCGACGTCGCCTTCGCCGCGGACCGAGGGTTGCACCCGCAGGACGTCGTACGGCGCCGACGGGAAGTCGCAGCGCAGGTCCCGCGGGCTGCCGCTCGCGCGTGCGGCGAGGCCGGTCAGCCCGAGCTTGCGCGCGAGCTCGGCCGATACGTGGCCGCAGTTGCGGAAACGGTCCTGCAACCCGGCGTGCTCGTCGTAGATCCCGCGCAGCAGGGCGACGTCGGCCGCCAGCCGTCGCGCTTCCGCCGCGATGGCGGCGGCGTGGTCGCCGTCGAGGTCGCGGGCGACGCCGCCGGGGACGACGTAGTCCATGAGCAGCCGATGCCCGAACGCCGCCAGATTGGTGCGCAGCAGTTCCTCCTTGAGCCGCGAGAACTGCGCCAGCCCGAACGCAAACCCGCCGTCGTTGCCGAGGTAGCCCAGGTCGCCGAGATGGTTGGCGACGCGCTCGCGCTCGAGCGCGAGCGCCCGCAGCCACGCCGCCCGCGGCGGCGGCGTCTGTGCCGCCACGGCCTCCGCGGCCTGCGCGTACGCCCAGGCGTAGGCGACGGTGCTGTCGCCGCTGATGCGCCCCGCGAGGCGGTGCCCCGCGGCGAGGCCCAGCGCCTCGAAGCGCTTCTCGATGCCCTTGTGCACGTAACCCAGGCGCTCCTCGAGGCGCAGCACCTTCTCGCCGACGATCTGGAAACGGAAGTGCCCGGGCTCGATGATGCCCGCGTGCACGGGCCCGACCGGGATCTCGTGCACGCCGTCGCCGGTCACGCGGACGAACGCGTACTCCTCCTGCCCGGGCTCCCACTTCGGCGAGGCCTCGAAATCGTGGCGAAGCGGGAAGCGGTCGATCGGCCAGCTCGCCAGCCACAGCCAGGGTCGCTGGTCCTCGCCCTCGGACGCGACACCGACGAGGTCGAAGACGGCGCGCTGCATCCGGTTTGCTTCGGGGAAGATCGGCGTGAGGTCCGGGAAGCGCGCGTCGGCGTCCGGGAGCGTCAACTCCAGCACCGTGAAGCCGTCCTCGTCGACCAGCGCCACCCGGACCAGGAACCCGCGCGCCCGCTCGCGCTCGTCGCTCGCCCACAGCGCAGCCAGCCGTCCGCCGCGCTCCCAGGCGAGGCGACAGGCCGCGAGGTACTGCCCCGAGCTCACGGGCACGCGCTGCGCCGGGATCGCACCGGGCAGCGTGGCGGCGGCAAGGCCGAGGGGGGCGACGTTCATCGTGTCGTCACCCCGTCATCCGATCAGTCGCGCCGCCTGGCGGTACCAGTCGGCGAGGAACGGCGGCGTCCACAGCCCCAGCATCAGCACCAGCGCGAGGTGGACGAACACAGGGAACATCGCCGGCCGGTGCGGCAGGCGGCGGGCCGTCGTCTCGCCGAACACCATCGGCTGGACCTTGGAGAACACCGACGCGAAGGCGATGCCCAGGGCCAGCAGCAGCAGGGGCGTCGCCCACGGCTGCTCCCGCATCGCGGTGGTGAGGATCAGGAACTCGCTCGCGAACACGCCGAAGGGCGGCATGCCGAGGATCGCGAGCGTCCCGATCGCGAGCCCCCAGCCGATCGCCGGGCTCATCGCCGCCAGCCCGCGGATGTCGTCGATCAGCTGCGTGCCGGTCTTCGGTGCGGCGTGCCCGACCGCGAAGAAGATCGCCGACTTGGTCAGCGAATGGACGGTCATGTGCAGCAGGCCGGCGAAGTTGGCGATCGGGCCGCCCATGCCGAACGCGAAGGTGATGATGCCCATGTGCTCGATCGACGAGTACGCGAACAGCCGCTTGATGTCCTTCTGCCGCGACAGCATGAACGCGGCGACGACGACCGAGAGCAGGCCGAAGCCCATCATCAGCGTCTTCGCCAGGCCGTCGTGCACCGCGCCTTCGACCAGCACCTTGCAGCGGATCACGGCGTAGAGCGCGACGTTGAGCAGCAGGCCGGAGAGCACGGCGGAGACCGGCGTCGGGCCCTCGGCGTGCGCGTCGGGCAGCCAGTTGTGCAGCGGAACGAGACCGACCTTGGTGCCGTAGCCGACCAGGAGGAAGACGAACGCCAGCGAGAGCACCGTCGGCTGGAGCCCGCCCTTGACGGCGTTGAGTTCGGTCCACAGCAGCGCGCCGCCCTCGGCGCCGAGCAGTTTCTCGGCCGCGAAGTAGAGCAGGATCGTGCCGAAGAGCGCCTGCGCGATCCCAACGCCGCAGAGGATGAAGTACTTCCAGGCGGCCTCCAGGCTCGCCGGCGTGCGGTAGAGCGAGACCAGCAGCACCGTCGTCAGCGTCGCCGCCTCCATCGCGACCCAGAGGATGCCCATGTTGTTGGTCAGCAGCGCAACCAGCATGGTGAAATTGAAGAGCTGGTACATGCTGTGGTAGAGGCGCAGTCGGGCCGGCGTCAGCTTGCCGTGCTCCTTCTCGATCCGCATGTACGGCCGCGAGAAGATCGCCGTCGTGAATCCGACAAAGGCCGTCAGCGCGACCAGGAAGACGTTGAACGGATCGACGAAGAACTGCTGCTGGAGGACGAGCAGCGGGCCGTCGCGGGCGACGCGGGCAGTGAGGGCCAGCGAGGCGAGGAACGTGAGCAGGCTGGCGACGACGTTGACGCTGGGCGCGGATTCGCGCTCGCCGATCGCCGCGAGCACGAGCCCGCCGCCGAGCGGAATACCCAGCACCAGGAGGATCTCGATCACTCGGTCTCCTTGAGCTTCTCGAGGTGCTTGAGGTCGAGGCTGTCGAACTGTTCGCGGATCTGGAAGAAGAACACGCCGAGGATCAGCATGCCGACCAGCACGTCGAGCGCGATCCCGAGCTCGACCACCATCGGCATCCCGTAGGTCGCGCTGGTGGCGGCGAAGAAGAGCCCGTTCTCCATCGCCAGGAAGCCGATCACCTGCGGAATCGCCTTGCGCCGCGTGATCATCATCAGGAACGACAGCATCACGCTGGCCATCGCGATCCCCAGCGTGGATCGCGTCACGGTGCTCGACAGGTTGGAGATCGGGGCGGCGAGGTTGAACGCGAACACGACCAGGACGATCCCGACCAGCATCGTCGTCGGGATGTTGATCAGCGGCTCGACGTCCCACTTGACGTCGAGCCGGCGGATCAGCCGGTAGAGCAGGAACGGCAGCAGCAGCACCTTGAGCGTCAGCGTGACACCGGCCGACCAGTAGAGGTGCGGCTGTCCGGTGCCCCAGCCGACGATGGCCGTCGACACGGCGAGCGAGAGTCCCTGCGCGGCGAAGAGGTCGATCAGCGAAAGCACGCGCCGCTGCGCCAGCATGGCGAACGAGATCAGCAGCAGCACCGCGGCGAACAGGTTGATGAGCTGCGCGTAGAGGGGAAGCCCGCCGGTCACGATCAGGACCCCAGCAGCTGGTGAACGAGCATCGCCAGCACGGCGAGCAGGAACGCGGTGCCGAGGAACTCCGGCGCCCGGAAGATACGCATCTTCGCCGACAGCGTCTCGATCAGCGCCAGCGCGAAACCGCCGAGCGCGAGCTTGGCGACGAGCGCCGGCGCGGCGCCGAGAATCGCGACCCAGTCGTCGCTGCCCGCGGCGATGCCGAAGGGCACGAAGATCGCGATCCCGATGCACGAGTAGTTGAAGAGCTTCAAGGCCGACGCCCACTCGACCAGCGCCAGGTGGCGAGCCGAGTACTCGAGGATCATCGCCTCGTGGATCATCGTGAGCTCGAGGTGCGTCGCCGGGTTGTCGACGGGAATCCGCGCGTTCTCGGCCAGCGACACCATCGTGAATGCCACGCCGGCGAAGGCGAGGCTGGGATAGATCGCGAGGTCGCGGCGCGCGAGCGCGTCGACGATCGTCGGCAGCGACGTCGACCCGGAGATGAGCGACGCGGTGAACAGCACCATCAGCAGCGCGGGTTCCGCCAGGAAGCCGATGAACATCTCCCGCCGCGCGCCCATCGAGCCGAAGGCGGTGCCGATGTCCATCGCGGCCAGCGCGATGAACACCCGGGCGAGGGCGAACAGCCCCACCAGCGCGATGGCGTCGGCGGCGCGCGCGAAGGGAAGGCCGGTCGACAGCGAAGGCACGATCGCCGCGGCGCAGCACATCGCACCGAACACGATATAGGGAGCCACGCGGAAGATCGGCGATGCGTTGCGGGCGACGACGGCATCCTTGATGAACAGCTTGTGGATGGTCCGGTACGGCAGCAGCAGCGACGGCGCGCTCTTGTTCTGCAACCACGCCCGGCACTGGCTCACCCAGCCGACGAGCAGCGGGGCGAGCAGCAGCGCGACGCCGAGTTGCAGCAGTTGCGACAGGAGGGCCGAGGCGGTCATTGGACGAAGAACAGCAGCACCAGCAGCGTGACGAAGCTGTAGGTGAGGTAGACGGAAATGCGGCCTTGCTGGATCCTGCCGACGAACCGGGCGCAGGCGTCGGCGGCGCGCGCGATCGGACCGTACAGCCAGTGCCACCAGTGGTCGTCGGCCTTGGCGAAATACCTGGGCGCCGCGTCGAACGGCGACGGCAGGTGGCGCTCGATGCGGAAGAAGGGCTCGAACACCTGCCGGATCGGCTGCCCGAAGCCCTCGGCCGTGTCCTGCATCCGCGGCGTCTGCAGCGGGAAGCCGCAGTCCCAGGGATCGGCGCGGCGGACGCGGCCGTGGTAGAGCCGGTGCACGACCAGCGTGGTCACGAGCACGATGGCGGCAATGACGCCGAGGACGATCAGCGGGCTGTAGCTCGCGCGGTCGGCGTTGATCGGCGCGAGCAGCAGCCAGTTCTCGGCCACCCCGCGCCCGGCAACCGAGCCGACCAGCATCTCGTTGACGGGATCGAGCAGCGCGATCACCTGGGCGGGAAGGAGGCCCAGCAGGACGCAGCCGCCGGCGAGAAACACGAGCCCGGCCCGTTCGTACGGCCCCGCGTCGTGGGCGTCCGCGAGGCTCGCCTCGCGCGGCTGCCCGAGGAACACGATGCCGTAGAACTTGACCATCACGTAGGCGGCGAGCGCGGCGGCGAGGGCCAGCGCCGCAGCGGCGACCGGCACCAGCATGTTGACGAACGACTGCGGCAGGCCCGGCGTGAACAGGAACGCCTGCAGCAGCAGCCATTCGGAGACGAAGCCGTTCAGCGGCGGCAGGCCGGCGATCGCGAGCGTTCCCACCAGCGCGAGCCACGCGACCCAGGGCATCCGGTGGATGAGGCCGCCCAGCTTGCCGAGGCTGCGCTCCCGCGTCGCGTGCAGCACGGAACCCGTAGCCAGGAACAGCAGGCTCTTGAAAAAGGCGTGGTTGAGCGCGTGGTAGAGGACCGCGGTCATCGCGATCGCCGCCAGCAGCGTCTTGCCGTCTGACATGAACAGGATGGTGAGCCCGATGCCGCAGACGATGATGCCGATGTTCTCGATCGACGAGTAGGCGAGCAGGCGCTTCATGTCGGTCTGCACCGCCGCGAACACGACGCCGAACAGCGCCGTGGCGAGCCCGAGCCACAGCGCGACCACGCCCCACCACCAGAGCTGCACCTCCAGGAGGTCGAAGGTGACGCGCAGGAGTCCGTAGATCGCGGTCTTCAGCATCACCGCACTCATCAGCGCCGAGGCAGGCGACGGCGCGGCCGGGTGCGCCTCGGGCAGCCAGACGTGCAGCGGCAGGAGCCCCGCCTTGGCGCCGAAGCCGAACAGCGCGAGCAGGAACGCCGCCGAGGGCCAGTGGCCGGCGAGCTTCGCCGCGCGCATCGCATCGAACGTGTAGTCGCCGCTGCCGCCCTGCAGCACGCCGAAGCAGAGCAGGATGCCGATGGCGCCGACGTGCGCGATCAGGAGGTAGAGGAAGCCCGCGCGCCGGATCTCGGCGATCCGGTGCTCGGTCGTGACCAGGAAGTACGACGACAGCGCCATCGACTCCCACGCCACCATGAACACGTACGCGTCGTCGGCGAGCAGGACCAGCGCCATCGCGGCGAGGAAGACGTGGTAGTGGAAGCAGACGAGGCCCGGCGGCGTGCCCTCGCTGCTGCGGAAGTAGCCGGCGGAGAACGTCGAGATTGCGGCGCCCACGGCGCCGAGCAGCACCAGGAAGAACGCCGACAGCGCGTCGAGTCGCAGGTGAAACGGCAGGTCCGGCAGGCCCAGCGGCAGGACGAGCGTCTGTGCCGGCGCGCCGATGGCCGCGACGGCGGCGGCGGCGAGCACCAGGCCGGCGACGGCCCCGGCCGGGAACAGCAAGCGGCTGACGAAGGTGAGCTGCCGTGCGCGGGCGAGGCCGGCCACGGCGATCGCCAGCCAGACGAGCAGCACCCCGATCACGACCGGGAGCGGCCCCGGGATCATCGCCGTTGCGCTCCCGCGGACGCAGCGCGTCCCCGGGCGGGGGAGCGCGGGCCCCCGTTCATTTGACCCGCATGCCGGGCAGCGCGCCGTCGTCGGGGGCGAGGAGGAACACGCCGGGGCCTTCGCCGGAGGCCGCGAGCACCATGCCCTCGGAGACGCCGAACTTCATCTTGCGCGGCGCGAGGTTGGCGACCATCGGCGTCAGCCGGCCGACGAGGTCCTCGGGGCGGTAGGCGGACTTGATGCCGGCGAAGACCGTCCGGTGTCGGCTCTCGCCGACGTCGAGGGTGAGCTTGAGCAGCTTGGCGGCGCCTTCGACGTGCTCGGCATTGACGATCCGCGCGATGCGCAGGTCGATCCGCGCGAAGTCGTCGATGCCGACAGTCGTCGCGGTGTCGTCGGCCGGCGCGGCGTTCGCCTGGGCCGCGGCCGGCGTCGCGCCGGCGGGCGACTGGGCCGCGGCCGGCGCCTGCGCGGCGACCTTCGGGCCCTCGAGCAGGGCGTCGATCGCCTTGGGGTCGATCCGGGAGACGAGGTGCTCGTAGGCCTTGCAGTGCGACAGCAGCCGCACGTTGTCCCAGTCGAGCGCGTTCTCGCTGAGGAAGCTCGACACCCGCTCGGCCGTGACCGGCAGGATCGGTGCCAGGTACTTGGTCAGCAGGAAGAAGGCGTTGAGGCTCACGCTGCAGACCTGGTGCAGCCGCTCGCGAAAGCCGGCGCCCGTCGCCATCGCCTTGGCGAGCTCCCAGGGCTTCTCGGCGTCGACGTACTGGTTCACGAGGTCGGCGAGCCGCATGATCTCGCGCACCGCCTTGCTGAACTCGCGGTCGGCGTAGGCGCGTGCGATCGCCGGCTCCGCGTCGCGCAGCGTCTGCAGCAGCGCCTCCTCGGGCGCCTCCCAGTGGTTGGTCAGGTGACCGTCGAAGTGCCGCGTGACGAAGGTCGCGGCGCGGCTCGCGATGTTGACGTACTTGCCGACGAGGTCGCTGTTGACGCGGGCGAGGAAGTCGTCGGGATTGAAGTCGAGATCCTCGACGCGCGCGTTGAGCTTCGCGGCGAGGTAGTAGAGCAGCCACTCGGGGTTGAGGCCGAGGTCGAGGTAGACGTCGGGGCTGATCCCGGTGCCGCGCGACTTCGACATCTTCTCGCCGGAGAAGGTGATGAAGCCGTGGACGAACACGTTGTCCGGCACCTTGTACGGCGCGCCGGCGAACTTCAGCATCGCCGGCCAGAACAGCGTGTGGAAGTAGACGATGTCCTTGCCGATAAAGTGGTATTGGTCGACGTCATCGCCGGCGAGGAAGGTCGCGAAGTCGGCGCCCAGGTGGTCGAGGTGCGCCTTGAGGCTCGCGAGATAGCCGATCGGCGCGTCCAGCCAGACGTAGAAGTACTTGCCCGGCGCGTCGGGTATCGGGATGCCGAAGTACGGCGCGTCGCGCGAGATGTCCCAGTCGGCGAGGCCCTTGTCGCCCTCGAGCCACTCCCGCGCCTTGTTGGCGACTTCGGGCTGCAGCCGGCCGTCCTGCGTCCATTCGCGCAGGAAGGCGACGCAGGCGGGATCGGAGAGGCGGAAGAAGTAGTGCTCCGACGACTTCCTGACCGGCGCCGCGCCGGAGATCGTCGAGTAGGGGTTGCGCAGGTCGGTCGGCGCGTAGACCGCGCCGCAGACCTCGCAGGAGTCGCCGTACTGGTCCTTGGCCGCGCATTTCGGGCACTCGCCCTTGATGTAGCGGTCCGGCAGGAACATCGCCTTCACCGGGTCGTAGAACTGCTCGACCTCGCGCGTGGCGATGAGCGAGGGCGTGCGGTCGCGCAGCTTGCGGAAGATGTCCTGCGACAGCGCGACGTTCTCCGGCGAGTCGGTCGAGTGCCAGTGGTCGAAGCTCACGTGAAAGCCGGCGAGGTGCTTCGGCCGCGTCGCGGCGATGCGGCCGACGAGTTCCTGCGGCGTCAGCCCTTCCGCCTCGGCCTTGAGCATGATCGGCGCGCCGTGCGTGTCGTCGGCGCAGACGAAGTGCACTTCGTGGCCCCGCATCCGCTGGAAGCGCACCCAGATGTCGGCCTGGATGTACTCCATGATGTGCCCGATGTGGAACGGGCCGTTGGCGTACGGGAGCGCCGTCGTCACGAACAGGCGGCGGCGACCCTGCGGTCGGGACGGTGGTGCGGACATCGCGCGGGACCTTCCTGGCGAGGGCGTCGGTTGCCCTGGTTGACCTTGCCGGCAGCGGGGTAAAGTCCGATTCTAGCAAAGCAGGTTGCCCCCGAATGCCGGTGCGCCCCGTTTTTCGCTAGAATCAGCGACTTTCCTCGTTCCATCCCAACCATTCCGACGGAGCATCCGATGGCCATTTCCGAGGCCGATATCCAGGCGCGTCTGCGCGCGTTGATCGATCCGAACACCGGCCGCGACTTCGTCGCCGGCAAGGCGGTGAAGAAGATCGCGGTCGCGGGCAGCGACGTCGTCGTCGACGTCCAGCTGGGCTACCCGGCGAAGACCCAGCACGAGGCGCTGCGCAGTATGATCGCCGACGACCTCGGGGCGCTTCCCGGCGCGGGCCGCGTGACCGTCAACATCGCGCAGAAGATCACCTCGCACGCCGTCCAGCGCGGCGTGAAGCTCGTCCCCGGCGTCAAGAACATCATCGCGGTGGCCTCGGGCAAGGGCGGCGTCGGCAAGTCGACGACAGCGGTCAACCTCGCGCTGGCGCTCGCCGCCGAGGGCGCGACGGTGGGAATCCTCGACGCCGACATCTACGGCCCGTCGCAGCCGACGATGCTGGGCATCGCCGGGCGGCCGGAGTCGAAGGACGGCAAGACGCTGGAGCCGCTCGAGGCCTACGGGCTGCAGGCGATGTCGATCGGCTTCCTGATCGACGCCGACACGCCGATGGTCTGGCGCGGGCCCATGGTCACGCAGGCGCTCGAGCAGCTGCTGAAGGACACCAACTGGCGCGACCTCGACTACCTCGTCGTCGCCCTGCCGCCCGGCACCGGCGACATCCAGCTCACGCTGTCGCAGAAGGTGCCGGTCACGGGCGCGGTGATCGTGACCACGCCGCAGGACATCGCGCTGCTCGACGCGCGCAAGGGACTCAAGATGTTCGAGAAGGTCGGCGTGCCGATCGTCGGCATCGTCGAGAACATGAGCATCCACATCTGCTCGAACTGCGGCCACGCCGAGCACGTCTTCGGCGCCGGCGGCGCGCAGCGGATGTGCACCGAGTACGACGTGCCGTTCCTCGGTGGGCTGCCGCTCGACATCCGCATCCGCGAGCAGGTCGACTCGGGACGGCCGACGGTGATCGCCGACCCGGACGGGCCGATCGCGGCGATCTACCGCGAGATCGCGAGGAAGACCGCGGTCTTCGTCGCGCAGAAGGCCGAGGACTTCTCGGCGAAGTTCCCGTCGATCGTCATCCAGAACACCTGATCGCGGGTGCCGGCAGGCCATGATCAAGTCGGACAAGTGGATCCGCCGGATGGCGCAGTCGACCGGCATGATCGAGCCGTTCGAGCCCGGGCAGGTGCGCGAGGTCGACGGCCGGCGGATCGTCTCGTACGGCACGTCGAGCTACGGCTACGATATCCGATGCTCGCGCGAGTTCAAGATCTTCACCAACATCAACTCGACCATCGTCGACCCGAAGGCGTTCGACGCGGGCTCCTTCGTCGACTTCGTCGGCGACGTCTGCATCATCCCGCCCAACTCGTTCGCGCTCGCGCGCACCGTCGAGTACTTCCGGATACCGCGCAACGTGCTGACCATCTGCCTCGGCAAGTCGACCTATGCGCGCTGCGGCATCATCGTCAACGTGACCCCGTTCGAGCCCGAGTGGGAGGGCCACGTGACGCTCGAGTTCTCGAACACGACGCCGCTGCCCGCCAAGATCTACGCCAACGAGGGCATCGCCCAGGTCGTCTTCTTCGAGTCCGACGAGGTTTGCGAAACCTCGTACAAGGATCGCGGCGGCAAGTACCAGGGGCAGCACGGGGTCACGCTGCCCAAGATCTGACGTCGGCGCCGGTGCCGGGTGTGGCGCCGCCGCAACGGTTCCGCGGCGCCGGGCGCCCGCGGCATAGCCACCATCCGCGAATCGGCCGATAATTCGCGCCTCTCCCGCCTCCCTGCCGCGCTCCGGCCGGCGATAGGGGAGCCCGCCACCCTCACCGCGAGGCAAGCCAGGCCATGAAATTCCGGTTCCCGATCGTCATCATCGACGAGGACTTCCGCTCGGAGAACACCTCCGGGCTGGGCATCCGCGCGCTCGCCCAGGCGATCGAGAGCGAGGGGATGGAGATCCTGGGCGTCACCAGCTACGGCGACCTGTCGCAGTTCGCGCAGCAGCAGTCGCGGGCATCGGCGTTCATCCTGTCGATCGACGACGAGGAGTTCACGCCCGGTCCCGAGGTCGATCCCGCAGTGGTCAACCTGCGCAAGTTCATCGAGGAGATCCGCTTCAAGAACGCGGAGATCCCGATCTACCTCTACGGCGAGACGCGGACGTCGCGGCACATCCCCAACGACATCCTGCGCGAGCTGCACGGCTTCATTCACATGTTCGAGGACACGCCGGAGTTCGTCGCCCGGCACATCATCCGCGAGACCAAGGCGTACCTCGACTCGCTGGCGCCGCCGTTCTTCCGCGCGCTGGTGGGCTACGCGCAGGACGGGTCGTACTCGTGGCACTGCCCCGGCCACTCGGGCGGCGTCGCCTTCCTCAAGAGCCCGGTCGGGCAGATGTTCCACCAGTTCTTCGGCGAGAACATGCTGCGCGCCGACGTCTGCAACGCCGTCGACGAGCTCGGCCAGCTGCTCGACCACACCGGCCCGGTCGCCGCCGCGGAGCGGAACGCCGCGCGCATCTTCAATGCCGACCACTGCTTCTTCGTCACCAACGGCACGTCGACGTCGAACAAGATGGTCTGGCACGCCAACGTCGCGCCGGACGACATCGTCGTGGTCGACCGCAACTGCCACGTGTCGGTGCTGCACGCGATCACGATGACCGGGGCGATCCCCGTGTTCCTGCCGCCGACGCGCAACCACCTGGGCATCATCGGGCCGATCCCGCGCGAGGAGTTCACGCCGGAGAGCATCAAGCGGCGGATCGAGGCCAACCCCTTCGCGCGCCGGGCCGCGAACAAGAGCCCGCGGATCCTCACGCTGACGCAGAGCACCTACGACGGGGTCGCCTACAACGTCGAGATGATCAAGGAGACGCTGGGCGACTACGTCCACACGCTGCACTTCGACGAGGCCTGGCTGCCGCACGCCGCCTTCCACGACTTCTACCGCGACATGCACGCGATCGGCCGCGACCGACCGCGCAGCAAGGACGCGCTGATCTTCGCGACCCACTCGACGCACAAGCTGCTGGCCGGCATCTCGCAGGCGTCGCAGATCATCGTCCAGGAGTCGGAGACCCGGAAGCTCGACCGCCACATCTTCAACGAGGCCTACCTGATGCACACCTCGACCTCGCCCCAGTACGCGATCATCGCGTCCTGCGACGTGTCGGCGGCGATGATGGAGGCGCCCGGCGGGACTGCGCTGGTCGAGGAGTCGATCATCGAGGCGCTCAACTTCCGCCGGGCGATGCGCAAGGTCGACGACGAGTGGGGCAAGGACTGGTGGTTCAAGGTCTGGGGCCCGGAGAAGCTCGCGCCCGAAGGCATGGGCGAGCGCGACGCCTGGATCCTGCGGGCGAACGATAAGTGGCACGGCTTCGGCGACCTCGCCCCGGGCTTCAACATCCTCGATCCGATCAAGGCGACGGTGATCACCCCCGGGCTCGACGTGTCGGGCAAGTTCGCGAAGACCGGCATCCCGGCGTCGATCGTCACCCGCTTCCTCGCCGAGCACGGGGTCATCGTCGAGAAGACCGGGCTCTACTCGTTCTTCATCATGTTCACCATCGGCATCACCAAGGGACGCTGGAACACGCTGGTGACCGCGCTGCAGCAGTTCAAGGACGACTACGACCGCAACCAGCCGCTGTGGAAGATACTGCCCGAGTTCGTCGTCAAGCAGCCGCGCTACGAGCGGGTCGGCCTGCGCGACCTGTGCCAGCAGATCCACGACACCTACCGGTCGCACGACGTCGCGCGCGTGACCACCGAGATGTACCTGTCCGACATGCAGCCGGCGATGAAGCCGTCGGACGCGTTCGCGTGCATGGCGCACCGGGAAATCGACCGCGTCGAGATCGACGAGCTCGAGGGACGCGTCACCAGCGTGCTCCTCACGCCCTACCCGCCGGGCATACCGCTGCTGATTCCCGGCGAGCGCTTCAACCGGACGATCGTCGAATACCTGCAGTTCGCCCGCATGTTCAACGAGCGCTTCCCCGGTTTCGAGACCGACATTCACGGCCTCGTGAAGGAGCCCGACGGCTCCGGTCGCGTTCGCTACTACATGGACTGCGTGCGGCAGAAGTGACCGCGCGGGGCGCTGCCGGCGCTCCGCAGAACCGGGCGGATCAGGCCGTGACGCTGCCCGCCACCGGCGCCGGTGCCGCGACGGCGCGCGGCGCCACGGCGGGGCGGTTGGCGGCGGCGACCAGAGACGCCAGCACGCAGGACGCCATCCGCGCTTCGGTGCCGTCGACGCGTGCGGGGGCGACGATCGGGACGCGGGCGCCGAGCACCAGGCCCGCGGCCAGGCCGCCGGTGATCGCCGTGAGCGCGCGGACCAGCAGGGCCGCCGACTCCATGTTCGGGGCGAGCAGCACGTCGAACCCGTCCGCGGCCGCGGCAAGCGCGCCGCTCGCCCGCGCGGCTTCCGGCGCCAGGGCGCTGTCCGCGGTCAGCGGGCCGGCGACCCGCGCCGTGCCGAACAACCCCTCTTCCGCCATCGATCGCAGCGCTGCGGCATCCGCCGTCGACGGGAACGCCGGCGAGACGACGTCGACGGCCGCGAGCACCGCGGCGCGGGGTTCCCTGATGCCCAGCGCCGTCGCGAACGCGAACGTGTTGTGCAGGATGTCCGCCTTGGTGGCGAGGTTCGGATGGAGGCT
The DNA here is from genome assembly GCA_035466885.1 of Casimicrobiaceae bacterium. Classification (GTDB taxonomy): domain Bacteria; phylum Pseudomonadota; class Gammaproteobacteria; order Burkholderiales; family Casimicrobiaceae; genus CAIWHR01. The sequence continues at coordinate 3,703 of DATIUK010000143.1, read as the reverse complement.
GAGCAGCGCGTCGGCCACGAGCAGCGGCCTGGCGCGCCCGGGGAGGTCCAGCACGTGGACGTGCGACAGGCGGCGCTCGCCGCGCAGGCCCCGGTCGGGCGCCGCGATCGGCGCCAGCAGGTCGTCGCTCCGCAGCGCGCCCTGGATCAGGCCCCTGACGTCGCCGGAGGCGGCGAGCTCGATGGCGGCGAGGCACGATGCGCGCGGGTCGTCCTCGGCATCGACGACGGGGAGGTGCGACACGTCGAGGCCGGCGGCGTCGGCGGTGGCGCGGATGCGCGCGGTCGGCCCCACCAGCACCGGCGCAAGGTAGCCGGCGAACGCGCCGGACAGCGCGCACTGCAGCGACTCGGCGTCGCAGGGGTGCACGACCGCGGCGGCCAGCGGCGGCAGCAGCCGGGCATCGGACGCAAGGCGCTGGAAGTGCGGACGGCTGGGCATGGAGCCAGACTCGCAGCGCGTTATGACGTTGTCAACCCCTGTTCCGATGGAAGGTTGGCGTCGCCGGGCGGCCGGCAAGCGGCTGTCAGAGCTGTCGCAGCGTGCGCCGGAGGATGGCGGCGATTTCGTCGATGTGGCCGTCGGTGGCGACGAGCGGCGGCGCGACGATCGCGGCGTCGCCGGTGGTCTTCAAGTGCAGGCCGTTGTCGAAGAGCCGCTTCTGGAACTCGTGGCCGCGACGCCCGGGGGCCGCATCCGGGTGCAGTTCGATCGCCGCCATCATCCCGTAGCCGCGGATGTCGGCGACCACGGAGACGTCGGCGAGCGCGAACATCGCCCCCAGAAAGCGCGGCGAACGCTCCCGCGCCCGCTCGAAGAGTCCCTCGCGCCGGTAGATGTCGAGGGTCGCGATGCCGGCGGCACAGGCGGCTGGATGCCCGGAGTAGGTGTAGCCGTGGAAGAGCTCGATGGCGCCGTCCGGCGCCGCACCGAAGATCGCGTCGTGGATGCGCTCGCTGACCGCGACCGCACCCATCGGCTGGGCGCCGTTGGTGAGCGCCTTGGCCATCGTGATCATGTCGGGGGTGACGCCGAAGCTCTGCGCGGCGAAGGCCTGGCCGGTGCGGCCGAAGCCGGTGATGACTTCGTCGAACACCAGCAGGATGCCGTGCCGGTCGCAGATCTCGCGCAGTCGCGCGAGGTAGCCGCGCGGCGGCACCAGACAGCCGGTCGAGCCCGCGATCGGCTCGACGAAGCACGCCGCGATGTTCTCGGCGCCGTAGAGGTTGACGAAACGGGTGAGGTCGTCGGCGAGTTCGACGCCGTGCTCCCCCTCGCCGGGCGTGAACCGGTTCTCCGGCAGGAGCGTGTGCCGCATGTGCACGACGCCGGGCAGCGCGGGGCCGAACCGGCGCCGGTTGTTGACCAGGCCCGACAGCGCGGTGCCGCCGAAGTTGACGCCGTGGTAGGCGCGCTCCCGCGACACGAACATCGTGCGTTCGCCCTGGCCTTGCGCGCGGTGGAAGGCGAGCGCGATCTTCATCGCCGTGTCGACCGCCTCGGAGCCGCTGTTGACGAAGAAGACGCGGTTGAGGTCGCCCGGCGTGAGCTCGGCGATCCGCTGCGCGAATTCGAAGGACTTCGGATGCCCGCGCAGGAACGGCGCGATGAAGTCGAGCTCGGCCAATTGGCGGCCGACGGCGTCGGCGATTTCCCGGCGACCGTGGCCGGCAGCGCAGCAGAACAGTCCGGACGCGGCGTCGATGACTCGCTCGCCGCGTTCGTTCCAGTAGTGCACGCCCTCGGCCCGGACGACCATCCGCGGCTCGGCCTTGAACTCGCGGTTGGGCGTGAACGGCATCCAGTACTCGTCGAGTGAAATCGTCCGGGCGGGGCCCTGGTCGTGCAGCGTCAGTTCGGCGTGACCCATCGTAGTCTCCTCGGTCGCGTGCGCCCGCGCCGCGGGTGCGCGCGGGCGGGGCACGAAGGCCAATCGTACACCGGGGCGGCGAGAGCCCGGGCGGCGCGGGCGCCGTGCCGCCACCCCGTCGCCGGATCACTTCGCGCGTCCCCGATCGTTGCCTCCGGGGGGGGCGGGGCGCCGGATCAGGCAACCGGTCGCGGCACGTCTTGACTTCAACTCCCCGACGGGCGCCCAATACCCGCGTTCGAGTCAGCATTCGAAGGAGACATGATGCGTATCCGACCCATACGGTCGATGATCGAGGGGCAGGTCCCCCAGACCGCCGCGGGCACTGCGGCGGTGAGCGAGGTGGCACGGACGATGCGCGACCGCAACATCGGCGCGCTGATGATCGTCGACGGCTCGCGCCTCACCGGCGTGTTCACCGAGCGCGACGCGCTGTTCCGGGTGCTCGCGCCGGGCCGCGACCCGGCGACGACACCAGTCGGTGCAGTGATGACCCCGTCGCCGCAGACCATCCACCCGGACAAGCCGTTCGTCGAGGCGGTGCGGATGATGATCGAAGGCGGGTATCGCCATGTTCCCGTGGTCGAGAACGGGCGGGTGCTGGGAATGGTCTCGGTGCGCGACGCGCTCGACCCCGAGGTCGACGAAGCGAAGAAGGACCTCGCGACGCGCGAGTTCGACCGCTGAACGCCGGCCGGGCAGGGGCACTGGAGGGTGCCGCCGGCTGCACGTAGAATCCCCTGCGGACCGCCGCCCCGGCGGTCCGTTTTCACTTCCTGCGGAGTCGAAACATGCGCATCGGTGTTCCCAAGGAGATCAAGGTCCTCGAAAACCGCGTCGGGCTCGTTCCGGGCAGCGTTCGCGAGGCGGTGGCCCACGGCCACGAGGTCATCGTCGAGCACAATGCCGGGCAGGGCATCGGCATGGACGACGACGCCTACCGCAAGGCGGGCGCGCGCGTCGTCGGGACCGCGAAAGAGGTCTTCGCCGCCGCCGAGATGATCGTCAAGGTCAAGGAGCCGCAGGCGGTCGAGCGCAAGATGCTCTCGTCCGGGCAGATCCTGTTCACCTACCTGCACCTCGCGCCGGACCCCGACCAGGCAAGGGAGCTCGTCGACAGCGGTGCCGTCTGCATCGCCTACGAGACGGTCACCTCGCCGACGGGCGGGCTGCCGCTGCTGGCGCCGATGTCGGAAGTCGCGGGCCGGATGTCGATCCAGGCCGGCGCCTATTACCTCGAGAAGCCGCACGGCGGCCTCGGCATGCTGCTGGGCGGCGTGCCCGGCGTCGACCCGGCCAAGGTGGTCATCCTGGGCGGCGGCGTCGTCGGCTCGCATGCGGCCGACATCGCGCTGGGGATGGGCGCCGACGTCTGGGTGCTCGACCGCAACACCGAGGTGCTGCGCGCGCTCTGGCGCCAGTTCGGCCGGCCGCTCAACACGGTCTTCTCGACCCGCGATGCGATCGAGCGTCATGTGGCCGCGGCCGACCTCGTCGTCGGCGGCGTGCTGATCCCCGGCGCGTCGGCGCCCAAGCTCGTCTCCCACGAGCTCGTGAAGCGGATGAAGCCCGGCTCGGTCATCGTCGACGTCGCGATCGACCAGGGCGGCTGCTTCGAGACCTCGCGGCCGACGACCCATGCCGACCCGGTCTACGTGGTCGACGGCGTCACCCACTACTGCGTGGCCAACATGCCGGGCGGCGTGCCGCGCACCTCGACCTTCGCGCTCAACAACGCGACGTTGCCGTTCGTGCTGGCGCTGGCCGACAAGGGCTGGAAGAAGGCGCTGGCCGACGATGCGCACCTCAAGAACGGCCTCAACGTCGCGTTCG
>DATIUK010000142.1:0-17350 GCA_035466885.1 Casimicrobiaceae bacterium | reverse complement strand
CGTTCACCGGCGACCGCGACTAGCGCTCGCGGCACGTATCCGGACGGAAATGGCGGCCTGCGGGCCGCCATTTTCACGTCCGCCTCCCGCCCCGGCCCGCGCTGCGCCGCGACTACTCGCGGTCGAACACCGCCATCGACTCAACGTGCGCGGTGTGCGGGAACATGTTGACGATGCCGGCGGAGGACAGCGCGTAGCCGTGGTCGTGCACCAGGATCGCCGCGTCGCGGGCGAGCGTCGCCGGACTGCAGGACACGTAGACGATGCGCCGCGGCCCGCCGTCGCCCGGCAGCGCCTTGACCAGGGCGACGGCGCCCTCGCGCGGCGGATCGATCAGCACGCGGTCGAGCGGGCCGAGTGCCTCGACGCTCTCCGGCGTGGCCTCGAACAGGTTGGCGGCGACGAAACGGGTCCGCGCCGCCAGGCCGTTGCGCGCGGCGTTCTCCCCGGCGCGGCGCACCAGCGCGGCGCTGCCTTCGACGCCGACGACCGTCGCGCCGCAACGCGCGATCGGCAGGCTGAAGTTGCCGAGTCCGCAGAAGAAATCGGCGACGCGCTCGCCCGGCAGCGGTGCGAGCAGGCGCAGTGCACGGCGGACGAGCACCCGGTTGATCGCCGGATTCACCTGCGTGAACTCGGTCGGCGCGTAGGGGAAGCTGAGGTCGAACTCCGGAAGGGTGTAGGCGAGCGTCGCTGCAGCGGGATGGAACGGTGTCGCCGTGTCCGGCCCGCCCGGCTGCAGGTAGAACTGGATGGCGTGCCGGTCGGCGAACGCGGCGAGGAGGCTTCGGTCGGCGTCGGTCGGCGGCTCGAGCACGCGCAGCACCAGCGCCGCGGTCGCGGGTTCGCCGTCGCCGACCGCGAGTTCGATCTGCGGCAGGCGGTCGCGGATGGTCAGTGCACCGACGAGCTCGCGCAGGTGCGGCAGCAGTGCCGAGATCCGCGGCGGCAGGATCGCGCACGAGTGCATGTCGGCGACGTAGCTCGACTTCTTTTCGTGGAAGCCGACCAGCACGCCGCCCTTCTTGGCGACGTGGCGCACCGACAGCCGCGCCCGGTGGCGGTAGCCCCACGCCGGGCCGTGGATCGCGGGCAGGACCTCGCGGGGGCGCACGCGGCCGATGTGCCACAGCGCGTCCTCGAGCGAACGCTGCTTGGTCGCGACCTGGGCCGCCGGGTCGAAGTGCTGCATCGTGCAGCCGCCGCAGACCGAGAAGTGCGGGCAGCGCGGGACGGTGCGCGCAGCGCTCGCGCGCACGATCCGGTCGGCGCGGGCGATCTCGTAGCTCGGCTTGCGCTTGACGATCGTGCAGCTCACGCACTCGCCGGGCAGCGCGCCTTCGACGAAGACGGCCTTGCCGTCGACGCGCGCGACACCGCGGCCTTCCTGGTCGAGAGACTGGATGTCGAGCAGGAGCGGCGTGGCGGCGTGGGCAGCGGTCATCGGCAGCGGGCGCGACCCGACGGGGCCGCGGCGAACAGGCGTGCCCGCGATTGTACCCGTCGCGTCGCGCGGCCGGCGGCACGCCACCGTCGAGTAGAATCGCGCCATGCGCATTCTCGCCCTCGACACGTCGACCGAATGGTGCTCCGTCGCGGTGGGCGAGGGCGCCCCGTGGCTGGAGCGCGCCGAGCACGTCGGACAGTCACACTCGGAGCGGCTGCTGCCGATGGTCGGCGCTGCGCTGGCCGCCGTGCAGTGGACGGCGGCTGACCTCGACGGCATCGCGTTCGGCTGCGGCCCCGGATCGTTCACCGGCATTCGCATCGGCTGCGCGGTGGCGCAGGGTCTCGGGTTCGCGCTCGATCGCCCGCTCATCGGCGTGCCGACGCTGGAGGCGATCGCGGTGGCGGATGGCGACGACGATGTCCTGTGCTGCCTCGACGCGCGGATGCGGGAGGTCTACGTCGCCGCCTATCGCCGGTCCGGTGGAAAACTGCGGCAGGTCGCCCCGCCGGCGGTGCTGGCGCCGGCTGGCGTCGAGCTCCCGGCCGCGGAGTTCCCGCCGGCAGGCTGGACCGGCGCCGGAAACGGCTTCGCGGCTTACCCGGACCTCGCCGCGCGGCTCGGCCTCGGGCGTGTGCACCCCGCAGCGCGGCCCACGGCGACGGCCATCGCGATGCTGGCGCTGCCGCGCCTGGCTGCCGGCGATGGGCTGCCGGCGGCCGAGGCGCTGCCGCTGTACGTCCGCCATCGCGTTGCGCTGACCACCCGGGAACGCGCTGCATGCGCGGTCCTGTCGTGACGTCGTCCGTTGCCACCGCCGCATCGCCGCGCGGCGCCTTCGCCGAGCTTGCGTGGCGTCCGCTGGCGGCGGGTGATCTCGCCTACGTGGCGGCGCTCGAGGCGCAGATCCACGCCTCGCCGTGGACCGTCGGCAACTTCCGCGACGCGATCGCCGCGGGCTACTGGGCGTCGGTCGGCGAGCGTGAGGGGCGGATCCTCGTCTACGGGGTGCTGATGCTGGCTCCCGGCGAGGCGCAGATACTCAACCTGTCGGTCGTCCCCGACGCGCGACGCTCGGGGTTGGGCCGCTCGCTGCTGCGCCGCTTCGTCGCCGTCGCCGTCGAGCGCGGCGCCGAGCAGATCTTTCTCGAGGTGCGCGCCGGCAATGCGGCGGCGATCGCGCTGTACGCGGCCGAGGGCTTCGTTCCGGTCGCGCGGCGGACTGGCTACTACCCGGTCCCCGCCGCCGACGCGCCGCGCGAGGACGCGTTGGTCATGCGCGCTTCGCTTCCGCTGCCGCGGAAACAGGGGGCCGACGTTGGCTGCGCGTGACGACCTGTTGCAGGAGCTTCGCCTGTGGCCGCGCTGGACGCTGCGGCCCGCAGCCGGCGGCGCGCCGGCGCCGGGCGAGTCCCCGGTCGCGGCGGCGCCGGGCGCGGAACGCGAACGCCCCACAGTCGCCGGCGATCCCGGCGCGCGGGCGACGAGGATCGCCGCGCTCGGCTGGGACTGATTTGCGGACGACGTCGACGCCTGCACGGCCTGCGGCCTTTGCCGCAGCCGGCAGCGCTCGGTGCCCGGCGTCGGCGACGTCGCCGCCGACTGGCTGTTCGTCGGCGAGGCGCCGGGCGCCGAGGAAGACGCGCAGGGCGAGCCCTTCGTCGGCCAGGCGGGCCGCCTGCTCGACAGCATGCTGAAGGCGCTGGGACTCGCCCGTGGCGCCGACGTCTACATCGCGAACGTCCTCAAGTGCCGCCCGCCCAACAACCGCACGCCGACCGCGGACGAGGTGGCGGCGTGCCGGCCCTACCTCGACCGGCAGGTCGCGCTGATCGCACCCGGAATCATCGTCGCGCTGGGGAAGAGCGCGGCGAACACGCTGCTCGAGTCCGATGCGACGATCGGCAGCCTGCGCGGCCGGGTGCACGCCTATCGCAACGTCCCGCTGGTCGTCACCTACCATCCGGCGTACCTGCTGCGGACGCTGCAGGACAAGGCCAAGGCGTGGGACGACCTGCTGCTCGCGCGCCGGACGCTTCGGTCCAGCGGCGGCGGGTGATGCGCCGCGAGCGTTCGCCGCGCGCGAAATCGCTTGCATATTGTCCACTACGGCCCTATCTTCTCGCCCGCAGGCGTCCGTGCCTGCCTTCCCCGACTTCCGGAGGGATTCATGATCCGCAAACTGGCTGGCCTCCTCGCCGTCTTCGCAATGCTCGCCCTGACCGGCTGCGGCTACAACGACCTGCAGCGGCAGGACGAAGGCATCAAGGCAGCGTGGTCCGAGGTGCTGAACCAGTACCAGCGCCGCGCCGACCTCGTGCCCAACCTCGTCAACACCGTCAAGGGCTACGCCGCCCAGGAAGAGAAGGTGCTGACGGAAGTGACCAACGCGCGCGCCAGCGTCGCCGGGATCAAGGCCACGCCGGAGCTCGTCAACGATCCGGTCGCGTTCCAGAAGTTCATCAAGGCCCAGGGCGAGTTGCAGGGCGCGCTTTCGCGGCTGCTCGTGGTCAGCGAGAACTACCCGCAACTGAAGTCCGACGCGCTGTTCCGCGACCTGACGGCACAGCTCGAAGGGACCGAGAACCGCATCACGGTGGCGCGCAATCGTTTCATCAAGTCGGTGCAGGAGTACAACACGACGGTGCGGAGCTTCCCGACCAACCTGACGGCGATGCTGTTCAAGATGGACGCGAAGCCCAATTTCACCGTCGAGAACGAGGCGACGATCAGTGCCCCGCCCAAGGTCGACTTCAACAAGGCGCCGCCGCCGCCGCCCGCGCCGGCTCCCGCGCAGAAGTCCGACGCGGGCGCCGAGCCCAAGGTGGCTGCGGTTCCCGACGCCGCTGCCGAGCTCCTGAAGAAGGGCTATTGACCCCCGGTGGAGCGATCGCGGTCGCTCCCGGACGGTCGTGCCATGGAAGCCATCCGGTTGGACACGTCCGCGCGCCTTGCCGGCGGGCGTGACGGAGCGATGTCGACTGCGGCGATGCCGCAGCGAATGAGCCAGCGCCCAACGTCGCGCGTCCGCGGCTGGATCATCCTGCTCGCCGCGCTGCTGCTGCCGATCGCGCCGGTGTGGGGATGGGAGGCGGGCACCGACGGGCTCAACGCCATCCCGCCGCTTGCGGCGCGGGTCACCGACCTCACGCAGTCGCTCTCCGCGACGGAGAAGCAGGCGCTGGAGGCCAAGCTTGCCGACTGGGAAGCGCGCACCGGCAACCAGCTGGCCGTGCTGATGGTGCCTTCCACGCAGCCCGAACCGATCGAGGCCTATACGCTCCGGGTCGCCGAGACCTGGAAGATCGGGCGCAAGGGACAGGACAACGGCGTGGTCATGCTGATCGCCAAGAACGACAAGAAGGCGCGTCTCGAAGTCGGTTACGGACTGGAAGGCGCGCTGACCGATGTCACGGCGCGCCGGATCATCGCCGAGTCGATGGCGCCGCAATTCAGCGCGGGGCGCTACGCGGCGGGCATCGGTGCGGCGGTGGACCGGATCATCTCGGTCGTGGCCGACGGCAAGCCGCTGCCGCCGCTGCCGCAGAAAAAGCCGGCGAGTGCGGCCGGGGGCGGCTTCAATTTCGAGATGCTGCTGGTAATGCTGTTCTTCGTCGTGCCGCTGGTGGGAAGCGTCCTGCGGCGCATCTTCGGCAAGCTGCTCGGTGCGACCGTCGGTGCCGGCATCGTCGGCACCGCCGCCTGGGTCGTCGCCGGCAGCCTGCTGATTGCCGGCCTTGCCGCGGTCGTCGGTTTCGTCATCATGATCTTCGCGGGCAGCGGCGCCGCGCTCGCCGGCCGGCGCGGCGGCGGCGTCTGGTTCCCGACCGGCGGCGGTTGGGGCGGTGGTGGCGGAGGCGGTGGCGGTGGCGGGTTTTCCGGCGGCGGCGGGTTCGGCGGCGGCGGCGCGTCGGGCGGCTGGGACTGAGGAGAGGACACCGTGCCCTGGCGAAGACACCATCGTTTCTGGCGCCATCTCGTCACCGACGGCGGCGCCGCCCGGCGTGCGTTTCCCGACGTCGCCGTTGAACGCCTGGAAGCGGCGATCGCCGCGGGCGAGAGGATCCATCGCGGACAGGTCTGCCTGGCGATCGAGTCCGACTTGCCGCTCGCCCGCGTGCTGAGGCGGGTTTCTCCCCGCGAGCGCGCCCTGGAGGTGTTCAGCCAGCTGCGGATCTGGGACACCGAGGAGAACTGCGGTGTGCTCGTCTACCTGCTGCTCGCCGATCGCGACGTCGAGATCGTCGCCGACCGCGGTGTTCACGCGCGCGTCGGCAGCGACGCGTGGGAAGCGGTCTGCCGGGCGATGGAGGTGGCGTTTCGCGAGCGGCGCTATGCGGAAGGCGCCGAAGCCGGGATCCGTGCGATCAACGAGCTCCTGGCGACGCACTTCCCGGCCGACGGTCGCGCCCGTGGCAACGAGATCCCCAACCGCCCGCTGATCCTCTGACGCGGCGCGTTCCCCGGCGCCCGCGGCGGGGAACGGGTCAGTGCCCGCGCCCGGCCGGCTTGTCCATGCCGATGAGGTGCAGCGAGTCGCCCTTGGCCTGGTTCAGGCGGTGGCGCAGCATCACCAGCGCCATCGCGCCGGAGACGAAGAACCCGAACAGCACGATCGCATGGTTGACCGCGAGGCCCCAGCGGACCATCAGTGCATAGAGGCCGACCATGACCAGGATGCCGATGTTCTCGCTGAAGTTCTGCACGGCGATCGAGTGACCGGCACCCATCAGCACGTGGCCGCGATGCTGCAGCAGCGCGTTCATCGGCACGACGAAGAAACCCGCGCAGGCGCCGACGGCGACCATCAGCACGCTGGCGAGCGGCAGCCCATGGACGAAGATCATCGTCATCACGATCAGGCCCATCGTCACGCCGATCGGCAGCACCCGCACCGACTCGCGGAGGCTGATCATCCGCGCCGCGACGACCGCGCCGACCGCGATGCCAAGGGCGACGACGCCCTGCAGCATCGACGCCTGTGACAGCGAAAGTCCGAGCGCCTTGCCGCCCCAATCGATCACCATGAACTGCAGCGTCGCGCCCGCGCCCCAGAACAGCGTCGTGGTAGCCAGCGAGATCTGCCCCAGCCGGTCGCGCCACAGCAGGCGGTTGCAGTGCCAGAAGTCGCGGATCAGCGCCAGCGGGTTGCGGTTCACCACGCGATGGTCGACGCCGGTGTCCGGTATGTACCAGTTGAACAGCGCCGCCAGCGCGTAGAAGACGATGATGATCGCGATCGCGGCTTCGGGCGGGCTGTCGATCCCGGTCTCGAGCTGCGGCAGGTCGAAGCCCAGCAGCGCCGTCGACACCTTGTCGCTGATCAGCGCGCCGCCCATCAGCACGCCGAGGATGATCGACCCGACGGTGGTGCCTTCGATCCAGCCGTTGGCGACGACGAGCTGCTTGGCCGGCAGCAGTTCGGTGAGGATGCCGTACTTCGCCGGCGAATACGCCGCCGCGCCGAAGCCGACCACCGCGTAGGCCACCAGCGGATGCAGCGTGAACAGCATCATCGTGCAGCCGAGGACCTTGATGCCGTTGGTGATCAGCATCACCCGACCCTTGGGCATCGAGTCGGCGAACGCGCCGACGAGAGGCGCCAGCAGCACGTAGGAGACGACGAACGACATCTTCAGCGCCGGCGTCATCCAGCCGGGCTCCTGCAGGTTGCGCAGCAGGGCGATCGCAGCGATCAGCAGCGCGTTGTCGGCGAGCGACGAGCAGAACTGCGCCGCCATGATCGTGTAGAAGCCGGGCTTCATCGTCCTCCGGAAACGCGCGGGTCGCGCTCCCGGCTGCAGGGAGCGCGGGAGCCTTTGAGTATAATTTGCGTGCGCTCTCTTTCCGGCCCCGCGCTTTATACCATGACGGCAAGGTGCGACCAACCCCGCCGGGCGGCGGAACGCACGGCGGCAGGGCCCGAAAATGCGCCGCCGCCCGGCCCAGGCACTCGCGTCCCAACCATGTCCCGACCCATCCTCGCCCAGGTCAACCTCGCAGCGCTGCGCGCGAACCTGGCGCGGGTGCGCGAGCGCGCGCCGGGGGCGCAGGTTCTCGCGGTGGTCAAGGCCAACGCCTACGGGCACGGCCTCGCGCGGGTGTTGCCGGCGCTCGACGCCGCGGACGGGCTCGCGCTGGTCGAGCTCGACGCGGCGATCGCGCTGCGCGCTGCGCACTACGCGCGCCGGATCCTGCTGCTCGAGGGCTTCTTCGCGCCCGGCGAGCTGCCCGAGTTCTCGGCCCGGCGGCTCGCGACGGTTGTACACCACGAAGAGCAGGTGCGCATGCTCGAGTCCGCGCGCCTCGCGCGGCCGCTCGAGGTGTTCGTCAAGGTCAACACCGGGATGAACCGGCTCGGCGTCGCGCCGGCTGCGGTGGCGGCGCTGGTCGAGCGCCTTTCCCACTGCGAGTCGGTCGCGGTGCTGCGGCTGATGATGCACTTCGCCCGTGCCGACGAGGACGACGGCGTCGCCGAGCCGCTGCGCGTCTTCGACGAAGCCTGCAAGGGGCTCCCGTACCCGCGCTCGGTGGCCAACTCGGCGGGCGTGATCCGCTACGCCGAGGTCGGCGGCGACATCGTGCGCCCTGGAATCATGCTCTACGGCGCGACGCCGTTCGCCTACGACTCCGCCGAGACGCTGGGCCTCGTGCCGGTCATGACTCTGCGCTCCGAGCTCATCGCCGTGCAGGAGCTCGCGGCCGGCGATGCCGTCGGCTACGGCGCCTCCTACGTCGCACCGGGGCCGGTGCGGATCGGCGTGGTTGCCTGCGGCTATGCCGACGGCTACCCGCGCCACGCGCCGAACGGCACGCCGGTGCTGGTCTGCGGCCGGAAGGTGCCCGTCGCCGGCCGGGTGTCGATGGACATGATCACCGTCGACCTCACCGAGGTTCCCGAAGCCCGCGTCGGCAGCCCGGTCGTGCTGTGGGGCGAAGGCCTGCCGGTCGACGACGTCGCCGGCGCCGCGTCGACGGTCGGCTACGAGCTCCTCTGCGCGGTCGCGCCGCGCGTCCCGTTCGCCGTCACCGAGGTCGGCCGGATCGACCTCGAACTCTGAAACCCAACCCACCTCGGGGACAACCATCGTGCACATCGTCGTCACCGGCGCTGCCGGGTTCATCGGCGCCAACCTCGTCAGGGCGCTGAACGCGCGCGGCGAACGCGGCGTCGTCGCCGTCGACAATCTCGCCCGCGCCGACAAGTTCCGCAATCTCGTCGACTGCGAGATCGCCGAGTTCGTCGACAAGGACGAGTTCCTGGTCCGCCTGGTCGAGGGCGAGTTCGAGGACGACATCGCCGCGATCCTGCACCAGGGCGCCTGCTCGGACACGATGGAGACCGACGGCCGCTACATGATGCGCAACAACTACCGCTACTCGATGTCGTTGTTGCACTGGTGCCAGGAGAACGACGTACCGTTCATCTACGCGTCCAGCGCGTCGGTCTACGGCGGGGGCAGCGTGTTTCGCGAGGAGCGCGCGCATGAGTCGCCGCTCAACGTCTACGGCTACTCGAAGTTCCTGTTCGACCAGCACGTGCGCGAAGTGCTGGCCGAGCGCTCGACGCAGGTCGTCGGTTTCCGCTACTTCAACGTCTACGGCCCGCGCGAGCAGCACAAGGGCAGGATGGCGTCGGTTGCCTGGCACTTCTACCACCAGTTCCGGTCCGAGGGGCGCGTGAAGCTGTTCGAGGGCACCGGCGGCTACGGCAACGGCGAGCAGCGCAGGGATTTCGTCTCGGTCGATGACGTGGTCAGGGTCAACCTCCACTTCCTCGACCGACCGGAGCGCTCGGGGATCTTCAACGTCGGCAGCGGCAGCGCCGCGACCTACAACCGGATGGCCGCTGCGACGATCAACGCCTGCCGCGCGCGCGACGGCGCCGCCGCGCTGACGGTGCCCGAGTTGATTGCCGCCGGAATGATCGAATATGTCCCCTTTCCGCCGGCGCTCGCGGGCAAGTACCAGAGCTACACCGAAGCCGATCTCGCCCGCCTGCGCGCTGTCGGCTACAAGGCGCCGATGCTCACGGTCGAGGAGGGCGTGGCGCGCTACGTCGACTGGCTCGCCGGGTCCGGCGGCTGATACGGCCGGCTGCCGCGGCGCCGCGATGCTGCGGTAGGCGTTACGGCTGATACCGGCCAGTGCCGTTTTCTTCCTAAGCTCGTTCCCACCTCCCGATCGCCGGGCGTCGCCCGGCGGGGGCGGAGGTCCCAAGCGGAGTCAGGAGGGAAACATGAGAGCACTACTCGCTGCATGGCTGTTCGCCGCCTCGTCCGGCATCGCGTTCGGCGCGGTCAATCTCAACACCGCCACCAAGGACGAGCTGGTCGAACTGCCCGGGATCGGCCCGGCCAAGGCCCAGGCGATCATCGACTACCGGACGGCGAACGGCCCGTTCAAGTCGGTCGAGCAGCTGAAGGACGTCAAGGGCATCGGCGCCAAGCGCTTCGAGAAGCTGAAGCCCGAACTCACCGTAGCGGCCCCGCCATCCAAGCCGGCCGCGGCGGGACGGGCCGACTCGGCGCCGGCGCGGGGAAGCCGCGGCGAGATCGCTGCCACCGGTGGCGCGAAGCGCGATGCTGCTGGGACGAAGCCGTAACGCGACTGGCGCTGCGCCACCCGCCTGCCGGCGCGGGCGGGTGCGTCCCGGCGCTTAGCGGTCGTTTGCACTTGCGCGCACCTTGATCGACCGCAAGGCGATCATCCGGGTCAACGCCTAGAATCCTCCCGGCGTTTTGTCGCTTGTCGGAGCGATATCCGGCAAACGGGGCGGCGCATCCGCCCGGAAACATGACCCGGAGAGACTTCATGAAACGGTTCCTGCTGTTGGTCGTCGGCCTCATCTTCTCGGGGCTGGCGCTCGCGGCCGTCAACATCAACACGGCCACCAAGGAAGAGCTGGAGGCACTGAACGGCATCGGCCCGGTCAAGGCCCAGGCGATCATCGATTACCGCAAGGCCAACGGCCCGTTCAAGTCGATCGACGACGTCAAGAACGTCAAGGGCGTCGGCGACGCGACGTTCGACAAGATCAGGGGCGATCTCAGCCTGAGCGGCGCGACCAAGCTGCCCGCCGGCGCCGCAGCCCCGGCGAAGGCCGAACCGGCAAAGGCGGCAGCAGCGCCCGCGGCGGCCCCGGCGCCTGCGAAGGCCGAACCGGCGAAGGCGGCGGCCGCCGCTCCTGCCGCGGCCTCGGCGAAGGACGACAAGGCCGCCAAGGAAAAGTCCGCCAAGGAAGAGAAGGCAGCGAAGGACAAGGCAGCGAAGGACGAGAAGGCCGCCAAGGACAAGGCTGCCAAGGACGAGAAGGCCGCCAAGGCAGCGAAGGACAAGGCTGCCAAGGACGAAAAGGCTGCCAAGGACAAGGCGGCGAAGGATGCCAAGGCAGCCAAGCCCGCCGATGCGAAGGCCAAGGAGGACAAGCCGGCCAAGTGACCGAGGTTCTCGCCCGATGACGGACCCCGCCCTTCGCGGCGGGGTCCGTTTTTCCGGCAATCGAAACGGCGCCGGCGATAACGACCGCAGCGGATGTCCGCCCTCCTGCCGCACCCGAGCAAAGCCCGCCCGGCCGTTCGCAACCGGTCGGCTACAATGACGACCCCGGTAACCTGTCCGGGCAGCTCGTCGCCTCCCATGCCCCCGTACTCCACGCTGGAATCGACCGTCGGCAACACGCCGCTGGTGCGTCTGCAGCGCCTGCCGGGCGCCTCGACGAGCGTGGTTCTGGGCAAGCTCGAAGGCAACAATCCGGCCGGATCGGTCAAGGACCGGCCGGCGCTGTCGATGATCGCCGAGGCCGAGAAGCGCGGCGAGATCAAGCCGGGGGACACGCTGATCGAGGCGACGTCGGGCAACACCGGCATCGCGCTGGCGATGGTCGCGGCGGCGAAGGGCTACCGGATGGTGCTGGTGATGCCCGAGAACCAGTCGCTGGAGCGCCGGCAGTCGATGCGCGCGTTCGGCGCCGAGCTGGTGCTGACCCCGAAGGCGGGGGGCATGGAGTCGGCACGCGACACCGCCGAGGCGATGCGACGCGAGGGGCGCGGCATCATCCTCGACCAGTTCGCGAACCCGGACAATCCGCTGGCGCACTACCGCGGCACCGGCCCCGAGATCTGGCGCGACACCGACGGCCGCGTCACGCACTTCGTCTCGGCGATGGGCACGACCGGCACCATCATGGGGGTTTCCCGCTATCTCAAGGAGAGGAACCCGGCGATCCGCGTCATCGGAGCGCAGCCGGCCGACGGGGCGCAGATACCGGGTATCCGCAAGTGGCCGCAGGCGTACCTGCCGCGGATCTACGACGCGTCGCGCGTCGATCGCGTCGAGACCGTGACGCAGGCAGAGGCCGAGGAAACCACGCGGCGCCTCGCAGCCGAGGAGGGCGTGTTCTGCGGCATCTCCGCCGGCGGCGCCTGCGCGGTCGCGCTGCGGATCGCCCGCGAGGTCGAGCGCGCGGTCATCGTCTTCATCGTCTGCGACCGGGGCGACCGCTACCTGTCCACCGGTGTCTTCCCCGGTTGAAGCGCACGCCGTCCCCGCCGCCATGACGCCGATCCTCGTCTTCGACATCGAAACCGTGCCGGACATCGCCGGCCTGCGGCGCGTCCACGACCTTGCGCCCGACCTCGACGACGCCGCCGTCCTCGACTGGGCGGTCCAGCGACGGCGGCAGCAGACCGGGGGTGACTTCCTGCAGCTGCACTTCCACCGCGTGGTCGCGATCAGCTGCGCACTGCGCGAAGGCGCCGCCTTCAAGATCGCCTCGGTCGGCAGCGCCGCCGATGGCGAGGCGGAGCTCATCCGGCGCTTCTTCGACCTCGTCGACAAGCACACGCCGCAGCTCGTGTCGTGGAACGGCGGCGGCTTCGACCTGCCGGTGCTGAACCACCGCGCGCTGATCCACGGCGTGACCGCGGCGAAGTTCTGGGACTGGGGCGACGACGACCGCGAGTTCAAGTACAACAGCTACCTCGGCCGCTACCACACGCGCCATCTAGACCTCATGGACGTGCTGGCGATGTACCAGCCGCGGGCGGCGGCGGGGCTCGACGCCGTCGCGCGCCTGTGCGGCTTTCCGGGCAAGCTCGGGATGGACGGCAGCGCCGTGCATGCGGCGATCAAGGCCGGCGGGCTCGAGGACGTGCGCCGCTACTGCGAGACCGACGTGCTCAACACCTGGCTCGTCTACCTGCGCTTCCGCCTGCTGCGGGGCGAGCTCACCGCCGGCGCGTACGCCAAGGAGATCTCGCTCGCCCGCGAGCGGATCGCCGCGACCGGGGCGCCGCATTGGCAGGAATTCATCGCCGCTTGGGACGCCCGCACTGCGGCGTGACGGCGGCGACGGGTCGCGCGCACCGGCCTTACGCCGGCAGGAAGGCGAGCGGCGGAAACCGGCTGCCCAGCACCGGCGCCGAAGCCATGCCCCACCAGCGCTCGAGCGCCGTCGCGTAGACGGAGCGGAAGTCGATGCCGTGCACGAGGTTGCCCGAGGCGTCGAGGCGATCGAGCGGCGGCGGTTCGCCGTAGAGGCCGCCCTGCACGGCGCCGCCGAGCGCGAAGTGCACGCTGGCCGTGCCGTGGTCGGTGCCGCCGGACAGGTTCTCCTTCGGCCGGCGGCCGAACTCGGCGTAGGTCAGCACCAGCGTGTCTTCCCAGCGCCCGATCGACTCCAGCGCGAACCGAAGCGCGGCGAGGCCCTGGCCGAGTTCGCCGAGCAGCCGCGCCTGCGTCGCCAGCTGGTTGCCGTGGGTGTCGAAGCCGCCGAGCGTGACGCGCAGCGCGGCGACGCCGTCCGGATTCGCGATCACGCTGCAGGCGGTCGCGAGCGTGCGGCCGAACGGAGTCTGCGGAAACGGCGGCAGCTGCCGTTGTTCGCGGGCGAACTTGCCCGCTGCGGCGGCGATGTCGGCCTCGACCTTCAGGACGTGGCGCAGCGCGCGATTGCCGTCGGCGGCGGGCCGCTCCGGAGGGACGAGTTGCGCACGCCGGACGAATTCCGTCGTGCTCGCTAGGGTGAGCGCCCGCGCCCCGGCGCCGGCGAACGGACCGAGGTCGCTGCTGCCGATCACGACCGCGTCGGCGGCAAAGCGCGCAGGCAACGGCACGGCAGCGAAGCTTCGCGCCAGCCACCCATCGGGAACGTACTCGTCGCTCCTCGACGCGGTGTCCCAGATCTCGATCGAGCGAAAGTGCGACAGGTTGGGCGCCGGGTATCCCACGCCCTGCAATACCGCGAGCCGCCCGTCGTTCCAGGTCGCCAGCAGGGGTGCCAGCGCCGGGTGCAGGGCCGCGCGTTCGCCGAGCGGCAGCACGTCGCCACGGGGCAGCGCGAGGCGCGGACGCAGCGCGTAGTACGCGGGGTCGGTGAAGGGGACGACGGTGTTGAGCCCATCGTTCCCGCCCCTGAGCTCGATCAGCACCAGGCTGCGCTGGCGGCGCTCGCCGGGCAGCGGCGTGCCGGGCGCGGCGAGCGCGCGTGCGGCGGTGAACCCGGAGGCAGCGAGCGCCAGGCCGGCTCCGAGCAGCGTGCGTCGTCTCATCGGCGGTCTCCAGCCTGGGTCACTTGAGCTGGTACGCGGGTTCCTGCAGCAGCGCACGCACGATCGCCTGCGGAGTCGCGTCCGCGGGCGGCGAATCGGGAGGATCGATCGGCAGCAGCAGCCGCCGAGCGCTTCGCGCGTGCTCCGCCGGCGTCGCTCCCGGCAGCGCGGCGAGCCAACGCGCGCTGTCGAACTGCAGGTTGGCCGCGGCGCCTTCCATCCTGCGCTGAAACGCCGCGCGGGCGCGCCGCTCGCCGGCCGCGTCCGCGGCGACGGCCGCGTCGGCGGGGCGCATGGCCGTGCCGTCGGCGCCGGCAGCGGCCATGCCGGTGGTCGCTTTCTCGTCGACGCGCAGCAACCGGTCGAGGTACTGCTTGCGGGCGAGGAGCGATGCCGAGTTGATCCACTGCTCGCCTCCGGGCCAGCCCTTGACGTTGGGCGGCGCGAACAGGTTCTGCCCCATCCCGGCCGCCATCACGGCGAGTGGCAGCGTCGCGGACGGCGTCACCTCGAGCTGGCGCAGCGTGCCGACCACGAGTTCCACCGGCGACTTGACCAGCGTGCCGCGGTTCTCCGGCGCATAGAAGGCGTCCTCGGTGAGCAGATCGTGCAGCAAGCCGCGGATGTCGTAGCCCGACTGGCGGAATCCTCGCGCGAGTCGTTCGACGACGGCGGGATCGGGATCCGGCGAGACGAACTCGCGCCACAGCCGGGAGGTGACGTGGATCGCGGTCTGCGGCTGGGCGAGCAGGATGTCGATCACCGCGTCGCCGTCGAGCCGTCCCGTCGTTCCCAGCACCGTCTTGCTGCCGCCGTCGTGCAGGCCGGGGCGGAAGACGAACTGCCCGGTCTCGCGCACGAGGCTGGTGCCGGTGAACGCGCGCGCGGCCTCCTTGACGTCCTGCTCGCCGTAGTGACCCTCGCCGAGGGTGAAGAGGTCCATCACCTCGCGCGCGAAATTCTCGTTGGGCGCGCCGCGCCGGTTCTGTGCGCCGTCGAGGTAGATCACCATCGCCGGGTCGCGCGCGATCGCGCGCAGCAGCGCGGCGAAGCTGCCCAGCGCGTGCTCGCGCAGCGTCACGTTCTGCCGGTACATCAGGCGCGTGACGCGCACCTTGGGTTGCGCCGAGACGAAGTGGTTGTGCCAGAGGAGGGTCATCCGCTCGGTGAGCGGCGACGGCGTGACGATCATCTCCCGCACCCACCAGGCGCGCAGCTCCAGTGCCTCCTGCGCCTGCTGCCGGAAGAACGCCTGCCGTTCGGCGAGCGGGGTCTCGTCGCCGCGCGGTGGGTGCAGCGGCGCGGCGTCCGTCGCCGAGGGCGGCGGCTCGGTCACCGCGGTCCGGCGCGCCGTGGCGAGGAGCAGCGTGGCTGCCTCGGCCCGCGTGAGCCCGGTGTACGAAACCACCTCGGCGCTCGTCGGACCGAAACCGGTGCGCGAGAGGAGGTGCCGGGCGTCGTCGGCGTCGAGGCGAGCGCTGCCCGCCACGAGCGTTGCCGGCGCCGCCGCGAGCCCGAAGAGCAGCAGCAGGCCGACGAGCCCCGGGCGCAAGGCTGCGCTCACGATGCCGTCTGGCGCGGGAGCCATCGGACGCGGTGCATCGATCAGCGCCGGCGCTGGGCGTCGTGCTTCTCGATCCAGATGTGCCGGCTGGCGATGTTTTGGTCGCGGGCGAGGTCGGCGCGCTCTCGGCGGGAGAGGAAGCCGTCGCTCTTGTAGGCACGCTCCTCGAGGCGAATGCTGCGCTGTTCGGCGGCGAGCCGCTGCAGTTCCGGCCCGGTCAGCGCGCCGCCAGTCGCGCCCTGGTGGATGCGCAGCATCTCTGCGTGCTGGCGGCGGTTGACGCCGGGGTCGCGGATGCCGGCCAGGGCGGGCAGAGCGACGAGGGCGGCGGCGAGCGACAGGGACAGGGCGGCGGCAAGGCGGATCTGGCGCATCGTGGTCTCCGGTGAGGGTCAGGGCGGCGCCGGACGACCGGGCCGCTATGGACATCAACGGCGATGATAGCGGCGCTGTTGACGCGGACCGCGGCGGCGAGATGTAACCGTTCGTTACCGCGGCGCGAGCGATACCGATCCCCGACCGAGCTCCACGACCCGGCCCGAGACCTCGATCGCGCCGCCCGTCGTCACCTGCAGCGACAGCCGGCACGGCCGGCCGACCGCGTCGCCCTGGCTGATCACCAGCTGCTGCGGTAACGGGGCACCGGTCGCGAGCAGCCATCCCCCCAGGTTGGCGCAGGCGGAGCCGGTGCCGGGGTCCTCGAGCACCGCCCCGAGCTTGGGGAAGAAGAAGCGCGCGACGACCGCCCGGGCGCCGGGGCCGCCGGCGGCGGCGTCGGCGGCGAACACGTAGGCCATTGCGCGCTGGTCGTTGCTGGCGTGCGCGTGCATCAGCGAGGGCAGCGGCGAGGCCCGGCGCACCGCGTCGACCGTGGCCAGGGGAATGATCAGCTGCTCGGATCCGGTGTCGACCCACAGCGGCGGCCGCGCGGGATCGGGAGCGACGTCCGCCTCGGCGAGGCCCAGCATCGCCGCCAGTTCCTTCCGGCTGGCTGCCACCGGGCGGTGGCGCGGCGCGTTGGCCGACAGCGTCCACGCATCGCCCTGCGCGCGCACCGGGATGATCCCCGCGTGCATCTCCAGCGTCACCGCGTCGCCCGTGCCGCGCAGCGCGCGCACCACCTGCGCGGTGCCGAGCGTCGGGTGTCCGGCGAATGGCATCTCGAAGGCGGGAGTGAAGATCCGCACCCGCGCGCTCGCGACCGACGAGGGCAGCACGAAGGTGGTCTCCGACAGGTTGAACTGCAGCGCGAGCGCCTGCATCGTCGCGTCGTCGAGGCCGCGCGCGTCCTCGAACACGCACAGCGGGTTGCCGGCGAGCGTGGACTCTGCGAACACGTTGACGAGGCGGAACGCGTAGTCGGTCATCGGAGAGCCTCCGGCGCGGCAGCCGGCGGCCGGACCCCGTGCTCGAGGTCCAGCGCCAGGCGGCGGAAATCGGCTTCGCCGATGCCGGGGGGAACCGCGACCACGGCGTCGGCGATGCGGGCGAAGTTGCGCGCCATCGCGCGCGCGTACGTGGGGTCGTAGTGGCTGGCCAGGAGTTCCGCGACCAGCGTGTCCCAGTCCCCCGCGGCAGCGGCGGCGGCCCAGCGCTCGATGGTGCGGCGCCCGTGCAGCGGGACGAGGTGCGCGAGGCGCGCGGAGAGCGCCGGCGCTTCGGCGAGGAAGTGCGGGTACTCGTCCTTCAGCAGTTCGACGCGCAGCGCCTGCGGCGTGTCGACGCGGATGCAGTCGGCGCCGCGTATCGCGTCGAGCAGCGCGTCGGGGACCTGCACGCTGCCGATGC